>DATMSL010000682.1:0-4241 GCA_035565435.1 Dyadobacter sp.
GCTCACCACCTATTCTAAACTGGCATTAAAAGAAGGAGAGGAAGTGGAGCTGGATTGGTTCTATTGCCTGAATGCCATTTTCCACCAGGGAGAGGCCCGCAAAATTGATATTATCACTTATAACTTTCTCGAACAAACCACCGGCATCGACATGCTCAACCGGTTGAAAAAAGCCGGTTACATTTCCGAAAGGGCCGACCCTTCCGATAAACGTGCGAAGCTCGTACAGCTCACCGCCGAGGGAAAACAACTGTTGTTCAAGCTCTATGAGCGGCTGTACCTGCCGGCCTATTTGCTGTTTGGCGAAATGTCGAAAGTGGATGCTCATCTGATGGTGAACTTGCTGGGGCCCATCGAGCAGAAGCACGGAAAAATACTGGAAGATAACCGCACCAGGGGTTTTGGCGATTTGCTGACGGAGATATTAGGCACTGAGAAACTCGATGAGATAAACCGGTTCCAGCAAAATCAGATTACGCAGTTCGCTGCGGGCAAACGGTGACAAAGCAACGCCCGAGTTTCATATTAAGATCTATACACCCAAAAAGAAACGTTTTGGAGCTCACGATGTTAATATTCCTTACAATTCAGTTAATGTTTTGCGCAATCTTCCTATCAAAATACAATTCCTTTGTATTGTTATAATCAAAGACCTAACAGGGGTAACTGTCATATTATCAGCGCTTATGCGGCTGTCCCCGGCTATCATCATGAAGACATTAGTTTGTGAATCTCCCGGGAATTTCCGGTACCAGGACTCCGACGTTCCCGCTCTGACGGAAAACCACACGATCTTAAAAATCAAAACCATCGGCATTTGCGGCACCGATTTGCACGCATTCGAAGGAACGCAGCCGTTTTTCAATTATCCGAGGATACTCGGCCACGAGCTCGCCGGTGAAATCGTGGCAACGCATGGAGCGCCAGGCTTTTCCCTGGGCGAAGCCGTCACTTTCCTGCCCTATTTCCACTGCGGGCATTGCGTCGCGTGCCGCAACGGGAAGACCAATTGCTGCACGAGCATGAAGGTTTTCGGGGTGCATATCGACGGCGGGATGTCCGAATTTATATCCGTACCGTCCGACAAACTGGTTCATGCCGAAGGGCTTACGTTTGAAGAACTGGCATTGGTTGAGCCGCTCGCGATCGGTGCTCATGCCATCCGCCGGGCCGGTGTCACGGCCAATGACACGGTACTGGTCGTGGGAGCGGGTCCCATCGGTTTGGGAGTGATGGAATTTGCCCGGATCGCTGGTGCGAAGGTGATCGGCCTGGATATCCATGCAGGCCGGCTGCGGTTCGCCGAAGAAAAAATTCAGCTGGAACACGGTATTAATGGTCTAACGCAGGATGTGCCCCGGGAACTGGCCCGCCTGACCAACGGCGATATGCCCACGATAGTCGTCGACGCAACCGGCAGCCTCAAAGCCATCAACAAAGGGTTCGAATACCTGTCTCATGGCGGAACATATGTGCTCGTAGGCCTGCAAGGCGGAGAAATTGCTTTCAGCCATCCCGAGTTTCACAAGCGGGAAGCGACGCTGATGAGCAGCCGGAATGCCACCCGGCCCGATTTTGAATATGTTATCAGCTGCATTAAAAACGGGCTGATAACCCCTGCGAACTACATTACCCACCGCGTCCAATTCGGTGAGGTCAAGTACGAATTTGAAAGCTGGCTCGATCCCGCCACGAACGTGATCAAAGCCATGGCATTCATAGATTAACCCCGCATCCATAACCCAAAACTATCTATCTTATCCGGACCTTTTTTATGAATCTTTTACCCAGAAAGTTAATTGTGGCCTCATTTCTGGGGCTATGGTGTTTCGGCTCGTTCGCGCAGAAGCCTGCGGAGCTGAAACTTTGGTATAAACAGCCGGCCGCCAGATGGGTGGAGGCACTGCCGGTTGGGAACGGGCATATTGGCGCGATGATCTTCGGAGGCGTCGAACAGGAGTTGCTGCAACTCAACGAGAGCTCACTTTGGTCGGGCGGGCCTGTGAAAACGAATGTGAACCCGGCCTCGGCGTCGTATCTTCCGCAAGTCAGGGAAGCACTTTTGAAGGAGCAGGACTACGAGAAAGCGAATGCACTGCTGAAAAAGATGCAGGGGCTTTACACCGAGTCGTATATGCCGATGGGTGATTTGCAAATCAGGCAGGACTTTGCTGGTAAAAAACCAACCAGTTACTACCGGGACCTGGATATTGCCAATTCCATAGCTAGCACGAGCTTCATCGTCGACGGGGTCAGTTACAAAAGGGAAATTTTCACCTCCGCACCCGACAACATTCTGGTGATGAGAATATCGGCTTCAAAACCGAAACAGCTCAATTTCACGGTTTCGGCCAACAGCCAGCTGCATTACAAGCTCGAAACCGCCGGAAAAGAGCTCGTGGTAAATGGCAAAGCTCCCTCGCACGTTAATCCGAATTACTACAATCCACCCGGACAGCAGGCGATCATCTACGACGATCCCAATGGCTGCAACGGCACCAGGTTTCAGTTCAGGATCAAAGCAGTGAGCAAGGACGGGATCATTTCGACGGATACCTCGGGGATTTCAGTCAAAGACGCGAGCGAAGTGTTTGTATACCTGTCGGCGGCCACGAGCTTCAATGGGTTTGATAAATGCCCCGACAAAGACGGTAAAGATGAGAAAGCGCTGGCCAAAGGCTACCTGGACAAGGCATTAGCCAAAACCTACGCCGATCTCAAAAATCGCCACGAGCTCGATTATCACACTTATTTCAACCGCGTGAAGTTCGGGCTGACGGATCGCTCGGCTGATAACCCCAATCTGAAACTAGCATCCGACGAGCGCCTTAAAGCCTATTCAAAGGGAGATTATGATCCGAAGCTGGAAGTGCTTTACTACCAATACGGAAGATATTTGCTGATTTCGTCCTCGCGCCCCGCGCTACCGGGCGTACCCGCGGGCCCGCCTGCGAACCTGCAAGGCATATGGAACAAGGAAATGCGGCCGCCTTGGAGTTCCAATTACACGATCAATATCAACACGCAAATGAACTACTGGCCGGCAGAGGTGACGAACCTTTCGGAAATGCATATGCCCCTGCTCACGTGGATCAAGGACCTGTCCCAAACGGGCAAGGTGACGGCGAAGGAGTTTTACGGTGCACGGGGCTGGGTAGCGCATCACAATGCGGACATATGGGGGCTATCCAACCCGGTTGGCAATGTAGGGGATGGTGATCCCGTGTGGGCCAACTGGTATATGGGTGCCAACTGGCTGTGCCAGCACCTGTGGGAGCACTACCGGTTTTCGGGCGACAAGGCGTTCCTGCGCGACAAGGGCCATCCGCTCATGAAAGAAGCAGCGCTGTTTACGCTCGATTGGCTGGTAGAAGACCAGGATGGCTACCTGATAACAGCCCCTTCCACTTCCCCGGAGAACAAGTTCAAAGACCCCAAAGGTGGGGAAGCGGCCGTTTCGGTAGCTACTACCATGGACATGTCTATTGTGTATGATCTGTTTTCGAACCTCATCGAAGCAGCGGACGTGCTCGGCAATGATCCGGAATTTAAAAAGCTGCTGATTGAAAAAAGGGCTAAACTCTACCCATTGAAAATCGACAAGCGCGGCAGGTTGCAGGAATGGTACAAAGATTTTGAGGAAACCGACACTTTGCACCGCCACGTATCGCACCTGTTCGGACTGCACCCGGGGCGTCAGATTTCTCAAAACACACCGGAGTATTTCCAGGCAGCCAGGAAAACGCTCGAAGTGCGCGGCGACCATGGTACCGGGTGGAGCAAGGGCTGGAAAATTAATTTCTGGGCACGACTTCTCGACGGCGACCATGCCTACAAGCTCATTCGCCAGCTGATGAAATACACCAATGAAGGTAATAGCGAATACAAAGGCGGCGGCACGTACCCCAACTTTTTCGACGCCCACCCACCCTTCCAGATCGACGGAAACTTTGCCGGAACTGCGGGCATGTCTGAAATGCTGATCCAGAGCCATTTGAAGGAAATACACCTTTTACCCGCCCTCCCATCCGACTGGAAGGAAGGCAGCATCAAAGGGCTCCGCGCACGTTCCGGGTTTGAAGTGGATATCAACTGGAAAAATGGAAAAATGACGAACTCGGTCATCAAATCACTAGACGGACAAGTATGCAGGATCAAAACCAATGCACCTGTGAAAGTGGCCGGCGCAACCACCACGAAGACTAACGCCGGGTATATTACCGAGTTTAAGACCGCAAAAG
>DATMSL010000683.1:0-3115 GCA_035565435.1 Dyadobacter sp.
TTCAGGACGATATCCGTGAAAACGACAAAGTGTCTTACGAAGTAGAAAATGGAAGAAAAGGCCTAAACGCAGTTAACGTACGCGTTATCTAAGGTTAGTTCATAATAAAGACATTTCGAAAGCGCGCCCCTTAAAGGCGTGCTTTTTTAATGCCCTATTTCTTGCTCTTCGTCAATGCCTCGTAAGCCTGCTGCGCTTCTTTATCCGACGGCTCATGCTGCATAAGCGAACGGCGCTCACCCGCATCCTTAACCCACCGGTAAACCCACGAGAAGCCCCAGTTTCCATGGTAATGCAAGGGCAACTTGTAAGCCGGATCAGCCATCGCTTCACCCAGGCTGACCATCCGGTATTGTTTCTCTTTCAGTTTTTGAATCAGAACCGGCAGATAATCCGTATTGAGCCTGTTGTCGTGGCACAGGTAAATTTGTTTGATCGGCTTGCCTGTCACTTTTATTGCTACTCCCTCGAAGTGATCGAAAAGTTTCAGGCTCAAATCCACATAGCGTTTACCGATCGACTCAGCTTCTTCCAATTTGCCTTCTTTCAAAGCCTTTTCGTAAAGCTGTGTGAACAGCCAGTCTTCACTTTCAACGGTAAATGGTGTTGAAATATATTTATGTTCAATCAGGAAAGCCTGCACTTGCGCCTGCTCCGCACTGTCCTTACCCATTCCATTGAAAGGAAAACGGAAGTAGTCCAGGTTCTTGCCTGCATTTTCAGCCATTTTCCGCGTCAATTCCTCTCCTTTCAAAACATCCTCTTTGAATGCATCGAAACCTATTTCGCCATAATTCGGGTGCGAATAGCTGTGATTACCGACGGTCATATAAGGCTTTAAAATCCAGCTTTCTAGCAGCTTTTTATTTTGCTCAAAATCCTGGTTTTGCTTCAAATGTCCTTCATTGATAAAAATCGCAACCGGCAGATTTAAGGAATCCAGCTTTTTCAACAACCCGGATGAATGATCATCCGCTGCATATAAATGCACGTTCGGCACATCATCGATGGTAATGGCTACGCTTCGCTCCTGCGCGTGAGCAGGTAATGCGAGCGCACACGCGAATGTGGCAAGCAAGTGCATGCGCATGTTTCGCAGGTGCTTTCTCATGGCGGGTAGATGGCGTTTCGTCATGGCTTACCCGGAATGCGTTCCCGCGATTGCCGTTCGATCATCCATTGCGGATATTCGGGTTTCAATGCGCTGATTTTGTTCAATTGATCCAGCTCGTCGGCGGTCAGTACCACGTTGGTAGCGGCAATATTGTCCGCCAATTGTTCCGGCTTTTTAGCTCCGATGATCACGCTGGTCACAGCTTTCTGATGCAGCAGCCATGCCAAAGCGATTTGCGCCACGGAAACCCCGTGCGCCTGCGCGATGGGCTGAATAGCATCGATAATGTCGTAAGCCTTCTCCTTATCCACCGGTGGAAAATCGAAGTTATCGCGGCGGTTATCACCGGTCGATTCACTGTTACGGGTATATTTTCCGGATAGAAAACCGCCTGCTAACGGGCTCCAAGGCATTAATCCGAGGTTCTGATCTTTCATCATCGGGATGAGCTCTCTTTCCAGGTCGCGACCGGCGATGGTATAGTAATGCTGGCAAGCCACAAACTTCGTCCAGCCATTTTTCTCGGCAATGCCATTGGCTTTCATAATCTGCCACGCCGCGTGGTTACTCACACCCAGGTAGCGCACCTTACCCGAGCGCACGACATCTTCCAGGCCCCGCATGGTTTCTTCCAGGGACGTTTCCGCATCCACGCCGTGAATGTAGAACAGGTCGATATGGTCGGTACCGAGGCGGACAAGGCTTTCATTCACCGAGTCCATGATATGCAGCCGCGACAGCCCTACCTGGTTCGCGCCCGGCGCCATCCGGCCACGCGCTTTGGTAGCAACAAACACATCGCTGCGTTTCACACCCAGTGTCCTGAACGACTGTCCGAGTATCTCCTCCGATTTGCCATAAGAATACACATTGGCGGTATCAAAGAAGTTGACCCCTGCGTCCAGTGCCGTTTTGACCAAAGCATTCGCCTCGTCCTGCTGCACTTTCCCGATTACTTCAAAATAACCATCTCCACCAAAAGTCATCGTCCCGAAACAGAGTTCAGAAACGAGCACGCCGGTATTGCCCAGGAAGTTGTATTTCATGCGTTGTTGCTGTTATGTGTGACGTTTTTGTCAAGTGTGGTCAGGTGTTGTCACTAATAGTCAGGTGTTGCCAGAGGTGGTTAATGATATCTGAAAGAGAATTTTTTACAATAAATGACCACACCTGACCACAAATGACAATACTTGACTACACCTGACCACACCTGACCACATTTGACCACATCCGACTATTCAAACAAATCCTCCGACCGTTCCAACATCAATATCGACGACTGCGGAACGATGACGTACTTCTGCCCGTCGTATTCGAGATCGATGGCGTTGCGTTGGAGGTAAATGGCCAGGTCGCCTTCTTTGGATTGCAAAGGCATATATTTTACTTTTTCTTCGGTCTCTTTCCACGGCTCGTCTTCCGCGGCCACTGGAATAGGGTAACCCGGGCCAACCTTGATCACGTAGCCGGTTTGCACCTGTTCTTTTTCGGTTACGGTTGGGGGCAGGTAAAGGCCGCTATTGGTGCGGTCGCTGGGGCTTTTAGGGCGGATCAAAACGCGGTCCCCCACTACGATCAGGCTTTTGAGCCTGTTGTCGGATGTTACTTCGTACATTGTAATAAATACTTAATCGGTAATAAGAACGTCAGGTAGTCCTTCAAAAATTGAGTAACAAATAAATAAGTGCAATTGTTTGCGGCGATCTTCTCCCTTTTCAGAACTGGAAGTAAATGAACTGATTTTCGGATACAACACCCAAAAAGTAGTTCGCCAGCAGGATCAGCGGAAATAATATGAAGAATACGGTTGTGTTCCGTGTAGGAATTTTGAGATAATAATGCTCCTTAATGATCAGGAAAATGATCAGGAGCACGCAGAACCACATTTCCAGATGGTTCATAGGCGTTTGCAACGGTTCCGAGAATGAGAAGCCGGCCATTTTTTTCAAAATCATGAATGAACGTCCTACCGGCGCTTTGTCGTTCCGGAAGAAAACCCAG
>DATMSL010000684.1:0-7121 GCA_035565435.1 Dyadobacter sp.
CTCTACCCGGCTCAAAAACCTGTTTGCCGGGAAAAAAAAAATCGTCATCGACGAGGCACAACGAATTTCTGATATTGGTGTAAAATTAAAACTGATCACCGATAATATTCCGGGGGTTCAATTAGTAGCTACCGGAAGTTCTTCTTTTGAACTTGCCAATAAAATCAACGAGCCGCTTACTGGTCGGAAATGGGAGTACCAAATGTTCCCATTTTCGTTCGGTGAAATGGTAAACCACCACGGCTTGATCGAGGAGCGGAGGCTGCTGCCTCAACGGCTGCTTTACGGCTACTATCCTGATATCGTCAATAACCCTGGCGAGGAAAAGGAGATTTTGAAACAACTCTCGGACAGCTATTTGTATAAAGACATCCTCACTTGGGAGAGCATTCAAAAACCGGAAAAGCTGTTACGCCTATTGCAAGCACTCGCATTTCAGGTTGGATCTCAGGTTTCGTACAATGAACTGGGAACTATGTGTGACCTCGACAATAAGACTGTCGAAAAATACATTAATCTGCTGGAACAGGTTTTTATCATTTTTCGACTCAGTTCTTTTGCCAGAAATCTGCGCAACGAGTTGAAAAGCAGCCGCAAAATCTATTTTTACGACAACGGCATCCGCAATGCGTTGATCGCCAATTTCAGCCAGCCCGAACTACGAACAGACATCGGGGCGCTGTGGGAGAACTTCATTATCGCCGAGCGGATGAAATTTGTCAACTATAACGAGATTTGGGCAAACCAATACTACTGGCGCACCAAAGAGCAAAACGAAATCGATTACCTCGAAGATATCGATGGTCAACTTCACGCCTATGAATTTAAATGGAGTTCCAAAGCCAAAGCTGTTTTATCCAGAACATTCAGCAATGCCTATCCCGGCAGCGAATTCAAAATTATCCATCGAGGCAACTTCGACGAGTTTATCCTCTAATTCCTCCCCCAACTAATATTCATCGTAGTCCCCACCCGAAACGCCGTACTCTTATACTTAAATCCTTCAAAACTATTCACCACCTCCAAGCGGAGGGGGAAGCGGATACCAACGTCAAGTCCATAACCGAGTTCGGCATAGTTGCTGGAATCCGGCGTGGCCAGATAATGCAGCAAGAAGTTCTCTTTCACGCCCAGAATGCGGAACCACGGGATTTGAGTTAGCAGGAACTGACGCAGTTCGGTGAGGATGTGTGCCTCGAAAAAATGACGGGAAGTGCTGTATTTGTAATAATCCAGCATCCGGAATGTGCCAACGGGATCGCCGAACTGGAAGAAAAAGCGGTTGCCTGCAAAATGCTGGTAGTCCGGAAATTGCAGGCTGTCTGCATTGAGAAAAGTTCCCGCAGCAAGCTTGTAGCGCAGGCGGCTTCGGATTCCTATGTCGAACCCGTGCTGAATGCCGATCTGCACAAAATCGAAATCAACGTCACTGCCCAATACATTGCGGATACCCTTCCGGTAACCGACTGACAGTTTGGGCGAATCGTCGTCATAATAAGAGGTCTTGCCGCCACGGGTGCGGTATTTTTGCCAGGGTTTGTAGGAAGCCGCAATGCCGACAGTCAATGCCTGGTGAGGACGCATGGGCGGAGGCAGAGTTTTCGCATCCGTCTCGGTCTCGACGTTGTAGGGAACGTTGGAAGTATATTCGCGCCGTTTCCAGTCGATCCACCGATAGGGCGACGTCTTTTCGAGGTTCGGTAATGCCGTACGATCCGCATACTCCACGCTCGCTTTCAATTCGAAATGCTCATTTTCCCGGCTGTTTTTAAAATCGATCCGCAGGAAATCCTTTTGATACTCCTTAATAAAATTTTGCTCCAAAAACAGCGTCGTGAATGTGTTCAGCAGCGGATGCATCGGGTTTTCTCCATTAAACTGGGCGATACCCCGGCCGCCGGAAATGCTGACCGTGTTACGAGCCCAGCTATAATCGCCGACCCCGGTCACGAGCAATTTGTTGCGCCCAAACGAATACCGCGTCAACCCTCCCAGTGACCATTCCTGACCGTTCCTGACACCTTCTGACTTTCCACCACCGTTATCAGCAGTCTTCTTACGCGCGCCCGAATGCCGCAGCTTCAGTCCTGCCCCATTCAGTACCAACCCCTCTACCGTATTCACCTGCCCCCCCGGCAACGGCCCGATGTAATCCAGCCGGTAGGTACTTTCCTTACCCAACCGGAAATTACGTCCGGTAAGCAGATCCCCTAAACCAAATTTGTTGCCTTTTTTCGATTTAAGCGTATCACCATTGCTCACTTTCAAGCTATCCTTCTGTTTTTCAGAACCTTCATTCACAACCACCAGACTATCCAGCCGCGTGTAGCTCTTCACCTCCGCCACGGTAAGCGGTACGGTCCGAAGAGAATCCCAAAATGCCATGCTCCGTTTGTTAGCCATCGAATCCACTTGTGTCGAATCCTCCCGGCTCATTTTCAGATCTACATCCTCGCCTTTCTTTTCCTTTTCTTTGCGCTCCTGCTTTTCGTATTCCTTCATCATTTTACGCAGGTTTTTAGCTGAAAACTCTTTCTGCTTGCTCACTACCTGCTCCATATTCTGCGCCTTGATCTCCCGGCCCGTCAACCGCACCTTTTTTGCTTCCTCAGCATATTTCTTGTCGTCGATCACAACGATATCCGGCTTGAAAGTCGGATTGACTTTCACATTTGTGAACGACTGCGAAATCACGAAATCGCCTTTCCCCTTGATACCATAAATACCGCCCTCCACATGAAATTGCTGGTTAACCGGCATCCAGATACCCTGCACAGGGCTGTATACCTGCTTGATATCGACCCGGAAACCGGTATTCACCGTCTGCAAATCCAGACTGTAAATGCTCCATTCGCCTTCGATGATCTGGATCGTACCGCGGTAGACACCCTCTCCCCAGTTGCGGGGTGTCACTTTGATTTTGTTCACTTCAATACCATTCTCGCGGAACGCGCCCAGGTATTCGAATTTATAATAGGCAAATGCACGCGGCGAGAGCGGCGAAACGGCTTTCACCACTTCCGGCTGATAGAAGCTCGCCAGGAGGTACATATTCGGATCGGCAATGTTCTTATCCATGCTACTGCGGGTAGCGATTACCCGCTGTTTGTACACGCTGGGCTGCCGGAACGTGACTTCAGAGACCGTCTCATTCAACATCGGAACGCCCTTTTTGAAATTGGCCTCCTTCTCCATCTCCTTCAGCTCCTTTTTATAGAGGAACTCCATCGGTAAATCCGTGATCACAAACGACGATTTGGAATACACTTTGGCCGTGTAACTATCCACTTGCAGGAAATGGTAGCGGCTTTTGGCAATGGCGCTCCGCATAATCGTGTACGCCGGGTCCTCATCCCGGGCACCAATGCGGACCTCGCCGAGACTCAGCGCCTGCTCCTCCATTGTGAGGTCGAAGGTTTGCATCTTATCCTCCACGGTGAAGCCTTTCTGACCGGTCTTGTAGCCCAGGTACTGAAAGATTACCTCATAATACCCGGGTTTCAGGTCGAGCTGATAGCGGCCTTCCTCATTGGAAATTGTACTAATGCTCGTGCCTTTGACAATGATGGCTGCAAATGGAAGCGGCTCTCCTTTTTTGGTTTTAATAACCCCCTTCACGCCGCTGGCGGGAACTTGTGCGGGAGCTGCGAGGAATGTTGTAATGACCAGATAAAACGCGAGAAGGTACTGTTTGAGCATAGGTTTTTAGCAAGTCGGATGAATGTCTTTGTTTCGGCTAGATGCTTTTAAAGATAATCCGGTTGCTTTGAAAGAAAAATCCGCTCATCACATAGTTACAAATCCGAAAACTCCCAGGCGCTTTGGTAGGCGTTCAGGCCCTCGGTATAGGCTATGAAATTTTCATAGAAAGGCAGTACCGAAAGCGTCGCGCTGTCGCCAATCACGACGAGTTTCTTACGTGCGCGGGTCATGGCCACGTTCATCCGGCGAATGTCTGCGAGGAAGCCAATTTGCCCTTCGGTATTGCTGCGGGTCATGCTGATGTACACCACATCCCGCTCCTGTCCTTGAAAGCTATCGATGGTATTGACGGCTATTTTATCCAAATAAGGTTTCAGGTCAGGCGCTTGTGCGAGCTGGTCTTTGAGGATATTGATCTGCTCTTTGTAAGGCGAGATAATGGCAATGCTCGGGAAATCTTCTAATGTTGGGTTAACTGCTGCAAATTCCGCAGCGAGCTGGCTCAAATGCTTGAAAACAAATGCGGCCTCCTCCGGGTTGGTCGAGCTGGTACCTTCCAGTTTTTCGTCAAAACCACATCCGGCAGTATCGATAAATGCCAGTGGCGCCTCGCCAGGAAACAGCACACGGCTCGCTACCGATTCATGCGCTTTTAGCTGATCTTTATAAAATACTTTGGAAGAATACCCCATAATCGCCTCATTCATACGATACTGCTCTTCCAACAACACCACCGATTCGGGATGCAAAGCAACGCATTTTTCAAGCAAAGTAGTGGCCAAGCCTCCTTTGGCCGCATCATCCGATTTGATGGTCGGGGGCAGTTGCAAATGGTCCCCGGCAAATACTACCTTCTCCGCTTTCAGGATCGGGATCCAGCAGGCCGGTTCCAATGCCTGTCCCGCCTCGTCGATCACGACGGTACGATATTTCATATTCCGTACCGTGAAATGGTTGGACCCCACGAGCGTCGCTGCCACCACCTGCGTTTTGCCTAGCAGGTCGTCGATAATGTATTGCTCCATATTCGCGACGTCCTTCATAATACGGTGGGCTTCGTCGAACAGCGCCTTCCGCTGGTCGCGCTCGGCTTTCCCGAAATGGCGCTTGTACTTGTGCGCCATGTTTTTGAATTCGTTGGCTTGCTTCTTCAATGCCTTAATGTCCTTCACGCTTGCATGTGCGGACATTTTGCTATCCAAAGTCAATGCCGACAACCGCTCCGAAACGCGCACCGGGTTTCCCACCCGAAGCACATTCAATCCTTCCTCGCTTAGTTTTTCACTTAACAAATCCACCGCGGTATTGCTCGGCGCGACTACCAAAACAGGCCTGTTGTCCTTTTTGACCAATGCCTTGATAGCCTGTACCAAAGTGGTGGTCTTCCCGGTACCCGGAGGCCCGTGCACGATCGCCAGTTCCTGCGCCGCAAGGATGTTCTGCACCGCACGCTGCTGCGACGGGTTCAGTTTCGGAAGGGTAATGGGGTAAATGTCCTTTTCAAAGGCCGGAGCTTTCTCACCCGTCAATACTTTAATCAAATGCCCCTCTTTTTCCGATGAACCGATGGAATCCGCAGCCTTCAATGCCGCTTGCATTTCATCATAACTGTTATCATCGAAAAGCAGGTCGATCCCCAGCTTACCATCACGCGACCATTCGGGCAATTCGTCGGTTCGCAATGTGATTTTCAATCTGTTGCCTCCCTGATGTGAAATCACCCCCTCAACCCGGTCTTTTTTGGGCTCATGATTACTGAACAAAACGGCCGGCATTCCGAAGCGCAGTTGGTGCGGCAAGTCCTGGTGCGTGGTGCGTTCCACTTCTACGGTGAGGTAATCACCGCGGCTCATTTCCTGGCCGCGGATGGCAATCGGGTACCATGCCAGCCCGGCGGCACGGCGTTCGGAGACGGAAGAGCGTTCGATCAATCGCTGGTACGATTGCTTGTCTTCTTCCCTTTCTATTTTGAGTAATTCGAGTAGTCGCTTGAAGTAATCCATTTACAAATTAAATAAACCGGTCGCTTAATGCATCACACCGGCATCGGCACTCTGCTGCACCTCCACTTTGTTGGTGATAAACCGCCTGCCCACCACCAGCACGATCAGCGCCAGCGTAGCCGAACCGGCCATAGCAGCTACCATCGGAATGATCGAAGGCTCTTCGAACAAGCTGATCCCAATGGAAATCAATGTACCAGCGCCCATTTGAAATGCCCCCATAAGCGCCGACGCACTACCCGCATTACGTGTGAAGGGCGCGAGCGAAAGCGCGGCCGCGTTCGGGTACGTGTACCCTACACAGCAAAGGAAAAGGAACAAAAATACGAGTGTGGAAGTAAGCGTCAATGCCCCGTTTAAAGCAGCGGCAAGAAAGGCAAGTCCAACTACGGCCTGGCATATCAACGCCACATTGATAATCTGCTCACTGGAAAACCTTCTCAACATGAGGGTATTAACCTGCCCGGAACCGATAAAACCGACAGACAGGAAGGCGAAAATCCAGCCATATACTTTGCCGTCTACATGAAATACCTCCATAAACACGATCGGCGAACCTGAAACATAGGCAAACAAACCTGCGAATGCTATGGCGCCCGTAATGGAATACGTATAAAACTGCGGCTCCCGGAGCACTTCCAGGAAGTTCATAATGATCGGCCTCGGTTTGAGTGAAAGCGTTTTATCGGGCTTGTAGCTATCGGGCAACCATAATGCGGTGGCCGCGAAAATAGCAACGCCCATAACGGTCAATATCATAAACACGGCATGCCAGCCGAATGCGTCGGTAACATAACCGCCGACGGTCGGTGCGATCATCGGGGAGAAACCTACAACGAGCAGCAACAGCGAGAACACCTTGGCATTTTCACTCACCGGGAAAAGGTCGCGTACCATCGCCACCGAAGCTACCGTGGCTGCACAGCTGCCAACCGCCTGGATAATGCGCAAGACAATCAATTGTTCCACACTGGTAGCCACAGCGCACCCGGCAGATGCCAGAATGTAAACAGCCAAACCGATAAACAGCGGTTTCTTCCGCCCGAACCGATCCAGTAACGGCCCGTAAAGAAGCTGCCCCAGCGATATTCCGACGAAATACCCCGACAATGTCTGCGAAACTTTGGCAGCGGTGGTATTGAGGTCACGCGCAATGGCCGGAAACCCGGGCAGGTACATATCGATTGAAAAAGGGCCAAGCGCAGTCAGGCTCCCCAGAATGAGGATCAGGAAAAAATAAGTCTTTTTGGACATGGAATTTTGTGGTGTGGAGAAATTCGGCCTTTGGGTAACACGGAACGGCGTCGGCAGGTTCGGATAGGGAGGGAAATTAACGATGGGGTAATTTGACGATGGACCGCCGACCATGGACCATGGCTGCGTAATACCGTAAAGTGGTCGATGGCCCATCGTCTA
>DATMSL010000685.1:0-5988 GCA_035565435.1 Dyadobacter sp.
ACCTTGCCAAAAGAGAATTGGAACAACAGGTGGAAGACCTGTCGCGCAGGCTTGAATACAGCAATGGACTCAAACAGAAAATCACGATGATGATCGCCCATGATCTTCAATCACCGCTGCATTTTCTGAATGTCCTTTCCGATCATGTATCGCGTTTTGCCGCCAATAATCAACTTCCCGAAGTAAAAGCGGGTACCGAGGAGATCAAGAAGGCGACGGGGAATATCCACGCCTTTGTGAAGGAGGTTAACCTGTGGGCCCGCTCGCAGCATGAGAACTTCCAGCCCGCCCAGCATTCGTTCTCATTCAATGAATTGGCGGGGGAGTTGCAGCAGTTTTTTGAAGATATGGTACTGCTCAACAAGAATGTGCTGGTGGTGGATTGCCCTGATGAGGTTTTCGTTTATACCAACCGTGATATTCTGAAAGCGATCCTGCGAAACCTGATCGACAACGCCAACAAACATACGCGCGGCGGAGAAGTGCGGCTAGTTTTAACCGACTCAGAACATGGCCCCGTGCTTACCGTTAGGGACAATGGAAGCGGAATGCTCACGAGTGAATTGCAGAAAATCCGCCGACGGCTGGCCAACCCGGTCGTCAATGCGCCGGTGGAACCAAACAGTCGGCTAGGTTATCAGCTCATCGCCGATTTCGCGCATACGCTGGGCTTCACAATGTCCGTCAAAAGCAGCAAAGGAGCAGGCACATCCGTAAGCATCGGCGGCCTGGTATTGCATAGCCCTTTTACCTCCCGGCTGCATTCAACCGAGGTTATAGGCGTCTGCCAGCCTGACTAGCGCACTTTTATTCTCGATATTGAGCTTCTTGAATATCCTTCGCTTGAACGTGTTGACCGACGTATACTGAACTTGCAGAATTTCACTGATTTGCGTCACGGAATAATCCTTGGCCAGATAAATCGCTACCTGGAATTCCCTGGTGGTAAGCTGATCGAAAGGATTGCCCGATTTGCCCGCCAGCGTGTCGTTGATCAGGATTGTGGCCAGGTTGGGACTTGCATAACGTTTTCCGTTGAGGATGGTGCTTACCGCTTTCAGCAGTTCTTCCGGCGACGAATCCTTTTCCAGGTAACCATGTGCGCCCTGTTGCAGCGAGCGTTTTCCGAAAATGTTTTCATCATTCATGGAAACCACCAGTACCTTGGTGTTTATGTGAAATTCAAGAACCCATTGCAGCAGGACGGTCGAATCCGTCTCCGGCATGTTAAGGTCCAGCAGTAACAGGTCGTACGCATGCAGGGCAAACTGCGCTTTGACCGACGCTCCGTCCCAACTTTCGTCAATCTGGCTATCTTTGAAAAGGTTGTGAAGTGCTAATTTAAGCCCGTAACGCACCAGCGAATGGTCGTCGGCTATTAGTATTTTCATCATTTATCGGACGTTGAGAATATAATCACCGGCAATATCGCAACATTTCCTGCGGTTCTGCAAATAAACCTCGGCGCGAAAATGGCCCTATTGCGGTCATTCAGCCCGATTTTTCGATTGCCATCACATCTCAGATAACCTCATTGTTGTCCGGCCGGATTCAGGAATGTCCGCAAATGAACAGCATTAGTTGTTTGTGTTTACATTTAATGAATTGATTTTGAATAAATTATAATGATTGGTCGGCCGTGGCTCGACATTTGTACGAGAAAATGTAAACAAATGGATCCGCTTCCATATTATGAGAAGGACCTACTTAGGAGAATTTGAAGAAATTGTGTTGCTCATGGTGGCTGTATTGGATGGGGAGGCCTATGGCGTCACGATCAGCCAGGAAATCGAGCAGGCGATGGGCAGACTGGTGGCGTTTGGCTCCGTCCATAACACGCTGATTCGCCTCGAAGAAAAAGGCTTCGTTCGCTCAGAACTGGGCGGGGCCACGACCCAGCGCGGCGGTAGGCGGAAACGTCTTTTTCGCATTACCGCATTGGGTAGCCGGGCTATCCAGGATGTCCAACAGGTACGTGCCGAGCTCTGGAAACAAATACCACCGCATACCCTTGAATTGGGAAAATCATGAAAAATCACTCCGCACCGCCCCGTTGGATACAGCGCCTGTTCCACTGGCTGCATCCGGAAGAAACCCGCGAGGAAGTCGGTGGTGACCTCGACGAGCTCTACGACTACTGGTATGCCCGAACCGGGCGTTTCCAGGCCACGCTGCGCTATGTACTCAATGTACTTTCAGTATTGCCGCCCTTCGTGCGCCGTCGCCGAAGGACAGCACAGTATTCCCAAACTACCCATTTTAATAGGATCATGATCGGTAACTACTTTAAAGTCGCGCGGCGGAATCTTGCCAAGAACAAAATGTACTCGTTCATCAACATTACAGGGCTTGCAAGCGGCATGGCTGTGGCGATGTTGATTGGCTTGTGGCTTTACGACGAGCTTTCCTTCAACCGATCGTTCCGGAATCACCAGCACATTGCGCAGGTAATGCAAACCCAAAACCTGGGCGGTATTATTTCGACGCAGTCCTCGGTGCCGGCACCGCTGGGAAAGGAACTGAGGCTTTCATACGGCGGGTATTTCAGGCATATTGTAAGCAGCACGATGGAGGAAAGTCATATACTTTCGTTCAGGGACCTGAAATTCAATAAGCCCGGGCGGTTTATGGAACCGGGCGTCGCGGATATGTTGTCTCTTGAAATGATCGGCGGCAACAGGGCGGGATTGATGGAGCCTGCCTCGATACTATTGTCTGAATCTGCCGCGCAGAGCCTGTTCGGGAATGCGAATGCGCTCGATAAAGTGGTGAAGATCGACAATGAGCTGGCGGTGAAGGTCTCCGGCGTGTACCGCGACCTCCCACATAACACAACATTCGCGAATACGTCGTTTATCGCACCGTGGGAATTGTATATCACGCGCGTCGCCTATGGGAGTAGGAACAAGGATCAATGGAACAATAACTTCACCGAGGTTTTTGTACAGCTTGGAGACAGGTCGGAGCTCGCACAGGTTTCGTCCGCTATCGCCCCGGCAAGGCTCAATAAGCTCACCGGAACGAATCGTGATACCAAAGCACTGGTATTCCTTCACCCCATGGACAGGTGGCATTTATATTCCAAATGGGAAGACGGCTTCAATACCGGCGGGCGTATTCAGTATGTCTGGCTGTTCGGGATTGTGGGCGCATTTGTACTGATGCTGGCATGTATCAATTTCATGAATCTCATCACCGCGCGCTCGGAGAAGCGCGCACGCGAGGTAGGTGTGCGGAAAGCGGTAGGATCATTGCGGGGACAGTTAGTCGCGCAGTTTTTCAGTGAATCATTTTTGGTGGTATTTATCGCTTTCATCATTGCGATCGGGCTCGCACAGCTTGCAATGCCTTATTTTAACGATGTGGCAGATAAACGAATGGCCATTCTTTGGAGTAATCCGGTATTCTGGGCATTGGTGCTGGCATTTTGTGTGTTTACGGGGCTGTTGGCCGGCAGTTACCCGGCTTTTTACCTATCGTCGTTCAAGGCGGTCAATGTGCTCAAAGGGACTTTCCGGGCAGGGCGGTCGGGGTACATTCCCCGCCAGGTGCTGGTAGTTGTGCAGTTTACCGTTTCGGTGACGCTAATCATCGGCACAGTAATGGTTTTCAGGCAAATACAGTATACCAAAGACCGACCTGTCGGGTACGACCGGACAGGTCTGGTGATGATCGACATGCCTACGCTGGATATCAATAACCATTTTGAACCGTTTCGTGAACAGCTGCTGAAAACCGGCGCAATTGTGGATGTCACCAAAACGACTACGCCGCTCACAGAGAAACGGCAGAATGAAACCGGTTTTACCTGGCGGGGAAAAGATATGAACCGTGACAGGCCTTTCGTGACATTTGGCGTCACAGAAGAATTTGGCAAGACGGTAGGCTGGAAAATCAAGCAGGGCAGGGACTTTTCACGTCAATATTCAACCGATAAGCTGGCTGTGATCCTGAATGAGGAGGCGGTGCGGTTTATGGGTTTGGAAAATCCGGTCGGTGAGACTGTGACGTGGGGTAAGCAGCCGCTGCATGTGGTCGGGGTGGTGGAAGGGATGGTGATGGAGTCGCCGTATGAGCCGGTACAGCACGCCATTTACTATATCGCACCCTGGCCTGCGCAGGTAGTCACAATGCGTTTGCGTCCGGGTATGAATGCGCCTGACGCGCTCGCGAAGGTCGAAAAAGTGTTTCACAAATATGCTCCGGCCGTGCCGTTCGATTACCGTTTCCTGGACCAGGAATACGATGCTAAGTTCCGCGCGGAAGAGCGCATTGGCCGACTTGCCGGTTGTTTCACCGTACTGGCGGCATTCATTTCCTGCCTGGGCTTGTTCGGACTGGCATCGTTCATAGCTGCACAGCGGACGAAGGAGATTGGGGTAAGAAAAGTACTGGGTGCCTCGGTATGGAGCGTCTGGACATTGCTCTCCCGGGATTTTGCCGTGCTGGTGATCGTAGCGATGATCATTGCATCGCCCATTGCCTGGTATTTCCTTTCATCCTGGCTCCAAAAATACGAATACCACACCGGGCTTCCCTGGTCGGTATTCGCATGGACAGGTTTGGGCGCACTGGCCGTCACATTGCTCACAGTAAGCTTTCAAAGCATTAAAGCAGCATTGATGAACCCGGTAAAAAGTCTTCGCACCGATTGATTTAACCCTAAAACAACGTTCCCGAGTAGCTCGAAAACTTCGCCGGCAGGTCGGTTTCGTCGAGCATTTCTTTCAGGTCTATTTCAATGTTGCGGATAATGGTACTGATGGGCGTGTCGTTCAACAGGCCTTCGAAGGGGTTTTCGCTGATGTCGCCCACGTATTCCATAAACATAAAAACCCAGGAGACGATCATGTTGAACGGAATCAGCAAAAACATATACCTCTCACCCAAATCCACGAATTGAGGTAACAGACCGAACGGTAGTAACGTCATGAAAATGAATATAAAAAGCATTGACGTGGTCGCATACTGACGCGGGAATGGCGTGTTTTTGATCCTTTCGCTTTTGCCTTGCTCGTCGTAGAGTTTCGAAATAAGGTCTTGCAGGGCCACGTGCTGGTAGGCATCGAGCGAGCCGGCGCGGCGAAGGTCGCGGATATGTTGTGATTGCAGGTCGAGTATCTGCGTCGCCTGGTTCTTTTTGTCCTTAATCGACGCCAGTTCCGCTTCGCACAGGTGTTTCGCGATTTCCACGTCACAAGGCACTTGCGAACGCCTGAATGCCTTGCGCTGGCGTTCGCTCGCACGGTCGGTGTGCTCCCAATTGGTTCTTTGGACCATGGTGTTCTTCAATGCGTACAGCCACGCGATGTGCCGGTATATAATGACGCGGTTCTCACGGGCAGCGGTAATGTTGTCCGAGTCGGGCGAACAGGTCGTAAAGGAGCGCACGGCGGCGCTGAACGACCGGCTATGGTTCGTGATGGCGCCCCACACTTTGCGGGCCTCCCAGCTGCGGTCGTACGACTGGTTATTTTTAAAGCCGACAAAAAATGCCGTAGCCGTACCGACGAGCGACACCGGGAGCCAGGGGATCGCCACCCATTTCCAGTCGAGATAGTCGTACACAAAAATGGCGATGGAGCCCGTGGCGATCGAAAACAGGACCATCCGCCAGGAATAGTAGTAGACGATAATAGGTGATAGGTAGCGATTGATGTACATAAGGAGCTATTGAGTGATGGGAGTGAGTAGTTTTCAGCTCCTAAAATGCAAACAAATCGCTTCCTAGACAATCGTTACGGCCTTTCGGCCACTTCTTTGAGCAAATGCAGTGCAGTTTTCCAGTAAAACTCCATATGTTTAAATATCTCGAAGGTAAGCAGGTTACGGATTGTGAGGGTTAAAATGGTCTGATTGATCGTTTCCTGCAAGTCGAAGTGAAGGACGGCGTAATTCTCCGGCAAGTCGGGTATGAGGGCGTGATGGGAGAGGTTATCGTTATGTCGAGACGGATTGTATCGTTGTAATGCACGGCTGTAATGTTTT
>DATMSL010000686.1:0-16503 GCA_035565435.1 Dyadobacter sp.
TAGAATCGGTCTCATAAGCATCAGGATTTAAAGATGGAAGAAGAGGGACTTTGATGCGCAAATAATTATATAGAAAAATTGCTATTTATTCTTTATATATCCAAATTAAATTCAATATATTTACTCACATTAAACCCTAATTATCAGACAGTTACAACTGTTTGCAACATAGCCTCTATCTATACTCCCTTTCCGTTTTCATCGGAAAAGAGAGGTGGTAAACTTTGGTGTTTACCAATGCGTTCCGAAACGTTTGCCTATCCTCTTCCTACTTCGAATCATGATGAAAACGATACCCCTCTCCGGCAAAAACTGCCTCTGGATACTCTTGTTAATGACATCGGTTCTGGCATGCAAAGGCCCGGACGGCGACACCGGCCCTGTCGGTCCCCAGGGCCCTCAGGGAACGCCTGGGCAAAACGGCGCACCCGGCCCGGCAGGTCCTGCTGGCGCGGCAAACCTCATTGTATCGCCGTGGACTAAAGTGCCTAACACGGCCTGGCAACGTGAGGATTCGACGTATTTCATGGTGACGCACGCCGACAAGAATATTACGCAAGGTGTCCTCGACAGCGCGCTGGTCATGGCCTATTACCGTAATGCAGGCCGGTCGAATGTGGTATTTTCTTTACCCTCTGTCAATGAAGAACTAACGCTCGGCTTTTTTATGCAGGTTCAAAACCAGGCAGGGGCTATCAACTTCGATATAACCTACTTCAAGCCCAGGCTCACGCCTATCGACTTCGACCTCGAGTTTCGCTGGATTATTATACCGCCCGACAAGCGGGGACGTATCCATGCCGCCGATCTTAAAGATTATGCGTTCGTCAAACAGCAGCTGGGCCTGACTGACTAGCCAGGCCCGGTTACGTGCGGATATCATTATACGTGGCCGAAGCAATTATGCCCCTTCCCCCGGCAGCGCCCCTGCCGGACGGTAGGTGTTGATGATCATGCCCGTCGAGGTGACTTTGCTATCGACCAGCGACAGTGCTCCTGCGGGCACACCATTTTCGAACAAACGCTTTCCGCCGCCGAGTACAACGGGCGCGATCCATAACCGGTGTTCATCGACGAGCCCGGCTGAAATCAGCGTTTGCAGGAGATTACCGCTGCCCCAGATATGGATTTCCGGTCCTTCCGATGCTCTCAACCGACCGACTTCTTCCACCGCATCCCGCAGGGCCTGTGCATTGTTCCAGTCGAGGTGCTCGAGGGTGCGTGTAGTAACGTATTTCTTTGCTTTGTTGAATGCTTTGCCGATCGGGTCATCGTCGTGCAACGGCCAGTAGGACGCAAAAATATCGTAGGTACGGCGCCCCAGCAGCATTTCGAAATCGCCGGAGATGATCTCGCTGATGATTTCATGCAGCATATCGTCCCCGTAATGCATAAACCAGCCACCGTATTTGAATTCGTTGCTGGGATCCTCTTCGGGACCGCCCGGCGCCTGCATGACGCCGTCGATCGAAAGTTGGGTAATGGCGATGATCTTTCCCATGTCGTTTCTCTTTTGTGTTTTCAGTTGAATTGTGACACAACAAAGGTACATGGTCAGTCTATTCGAAGTCGGGTGCGAAGCTGCCAAAAGAGGGGGTAAATCCCGCCTGGCCGGCCGCACCTGGCCGGTCGCACCTGGCCGGTCGCACCTTCCTGGTCGAAGTTCCGGATTAAGCTAGGCCGACCATTCGGTAGGCGCTTTTCCGAATTTTTTCTTGAACGAATGGGAGAAATGCGAAAGGCTTTCAAACCCCAGGTCGAGGTAGATCGCCGAGGGCTTCTTACCCTTGGTTTCGATCAGGTGCCGGGCCTCCGCGAGCCTCCTTTCTTGCAGCCAATGCCGCGGCGCCATGCCAAATATCCTTTGGAAGTCACGCTTAAAGCCCGCCAGGCTCCTTCCCGTCAACCTGGCAAACTTTTCTACCGGAACATTGTAATGGAAATTACTGAGCATGAATTTTTCCAGATCCATTTTGTAGGGTTCCGAAAAGTCGAACAGCAACTCTTCCAATTCCGGCATAGCGTGCATCAGCAAATGCACAGCTTCCTTCACTTTAAGCATACCCAGTTTCTCCGTTACCGCTCCATGCGGGTTGCGGATATATGGCATCACCGATTCAAAGAACGCCCGCAGGAAATCGTTTACCGGGACCAGTACATTGGGCGGCCCGGAATATTTGTGCCCGGTCTCCACCTGTTCTTCCAGTGCAATAGTCCGCAGCAGGTCCTCGTGCAGGCATATTACCACCGTTTGATAATCCTCGCCGTCGAGGGGCGTCTTGGTAATTTCCCCCAACTGGTTCTTTTGTACCAGCAGCATTTCGCCGGCACCCATCGAGATTTTCTGCGCGGCCGTTTCCAGTGAGAAACGGCCCGACACCTGCAATATCAGCGTATTATGTTCCATAAAAGCGACTTTATCCTTTCTCTGCTTGGAGAAATAGGAATAAAAGATCACTCCGGGGATTATTTCGGTTGGATTTGTCACGCGGTAAAGATATAAAAAGCAAGGTTTGAAAGTATCCCGCTATCGTTGCAGATAGGTCCCGCCTGCGATCGCACCCGGAGCGAAGTGCTTGTTGAGCACCTCCATTTCCGCAGGGGTAAACGTAATTCCCATCGCTTCCATATTTTCCGGCAGCCGCGCGCGTCGGCTCATGCTCACCAGCGGCATGATGTGCTCGCCCTGCGCATTCACCCAGGCGATCGCCAGTTGCGTAGGCGTATACCCTTTTTCCCTGGCCATTTGTTTCAACACTTCCACGGTTGCCAGGTTTTTGATCAGGTTCTCACCCTGGAAACGCGAAAAATGATGCTGGTAACTGCCTGCCGGAAGCGGGGCTGTCATTTCGCCGGTCAGGAGCCCCTCCGCGGTATTGGCAAAAGCCACCACGCCAATGCCCAGTTCCCTGGCCGTCGGCAGCAAATCGCTTTCGATCTGCCGGTCGGCGAGTGAATACCCTATTTCCAGCGCGGTTACCGGGTGGACGTTGTGCGCCTCGCGCAATTGGGCCGCGGTAATTTCGGAAACGCCCAGGTGACGGACCTTGCCTTCGGCGATCAGGTCGGCGACGGTGCCGATCACATCTTCCACCGGCACACTGCCGTCAAGACGGCATGGCTGGTACAGGTCGATCGTATCTATTCCCAAACGTACCAGCGAATAGTTGATGAAGTTCTTGATGGCTATCGGGCGGAGGTCCAGTCCCAGCCATTGATTGTTGTAAAAAACAGCCCCGAACTTGACGCTGATAAAAGCCTCGTCACGGCGGCCCCTGATCGCTTTACCCACCAGTAACTCATTGTGTCCGGCGCCGTAGAAATCTCCCGTATTGAGGAAGTTAATACCATTATCCAGCGCCATTTGAATAGTAGCAATGCTTTCGGATTCGTCGTTGGCCGGGCCTCCCCAGACGGGCGACATACGCATACAGCCTAATCCGAGTTTGGAAACAAGCGGACCGTTCTGGCCCAGGTTCATTTTGGTTATCGTGGTCATCTTTTTTTGTTGATTTTAACAATACAAAGATGAACCATTGCCGCTCCCGGCCGATTTCCTCCACAGCTCAATTTACTTGCTTGTACGGATCAGCAGGCGTGCTATCTAACCCGGGAAAATCTTGCCGATCATCCGGCCGATCTCCACAAAATCGTCATGGTTGCTCACCGACCGCTTTTCGGTTTCATCTGCATTCTGTTGCGAGAATGGGTAAATCAGCAGGAAATTGTTTTCCAACGCATACTGGTTCAGGAAATCAGGCATCTGGCCCATTCGCGGGAAAAAGGACGCCATACCGCGTTTGGCCATGAACAATATCAGCCCTTCATCAGCCTCGATCGAAGCTGCTGCCTGCTCGGCTTCCCCCCAGTAGTCGATCGTGTGCAACGACAGCTCGATGGCCGACTTACCCGCCACCCTTTCGATGATGCTGATAATAGGCGCACTTGCGTAGAATGCCATTTCCGAACCCGACGACTTTCCGATATTCCATACCCTCAGCAGCGCATGAAAAAAGCCGGGTTCCTTATCCGCTTTGGGGGGAATCAGAACAATGTATCTTTTAATGGTAGAAATGGGCTGCGCCGCATGGTAGATCAGCGTGTTCACATTTTCGTTCTGTAAATAGCCGTTCGTGAGATTGTAAACAAACGATGGCGTTAACCCTTTCTCAGATTGCAAGGCTACGATCAGATCCGTTATCTTCTGCTCCTTGATCACATTACTGATACCGGTGGGCACATCACTGTCGTACCGGGTAAGCGGCCGGATTTCAACGTCGGCGGCCGCAGCCACGGTTACCGCGGTGTGGAGCGTCTTTTCCGCATTCCTGACAGACGACTCGTTCTTCTCGTCGTTGATCACATTCAATGCGAACAGCCGGTCCTTGTTATGCCCTGCCTTGATGAGTAAACCCAGGTTCACCGACTTTTCGACCGTATCTTCATAATTAACGGCGATCAGGATATTCTCGGTCTCGGGATTTGCACCCGACGCCGTAGCCTCATTGTCGGCCTCCGCAATCTTCGCCGCGCTCGACATCGACACGAATGAAGAAATAGTACAGGAAATGAGGATCAGCAGAATACTGCCATTGAGCACGTGTTCGCTCAGCAAGCGTACCGGTTCGCCAGTCTCGGTTTCGGAAAGGATGATGTTATAACCCACCATTACAGCCGCCAGCGTCGCAGCCGCCGAAGCGGAGCTCAACCCGAAAATAATCATCCCTTCATCCTTCGTCAACCTGAATGTCTTTTGCGTCAACACCGCCGCCAGGTACTTCCCGCCAATGGAGGCTACGAGCATTACAGCGGCAACACCGAGGGTTTCCAGACTTTTGAAAAACACCGTAAAATCGATCAGCATCCCTACGCTGATCAGGAAGAAGGGAATGAAAATGGCATTGCCGACAAACTCCACGCGGTTCATGAGCGCGGAGGTGTGCGGGATAAGCCGGTTGAGTGCCAGTCCGGCAAAAAAAGCACCGATAATAGCCTCGATACCAGCCAGTTCCGCCAGTACCGCCGCCAGGTAGATCATCACCAGTACAAATATATATTGGGATATCTTGTCATCGACCTTTTTGAAAAACCACCTTCCTATAATTGGAAAAACAAATAACACCGTGAGGCTGAATGCCGCTACCGAAAGGCCCAGCCGGAGCCAGAATGCGCTGTTCACTTCTCCCTGGGTCATTCCTACCACCACGGCCAGTACAAGCAATGAAAGTACGTCGGTCAGCATGGTTCCGCCTACGGTGATATTAACGGAGAGGTTTTTGGCCACTCCCATCTTGCTCACGATCGGATAGGCAATGAGCGTGTGCGAAGAAAAAAGACTGGCAAACAGTACCGAGGTAAGCATCGAAAAATGCAGCACGTAGTAACCGCCCATCAATCCCAATATAAACGGGACCGCGAATGTAAACACGGTGAACGTAATGCTCTTGCCCATATTCTTCTTGAAATCGCCCATATCGATTTCAAGCCCGGCCAGAAACATGATGTACAGCAGGCCGGTGGTACCGGTTACCACCACGCTGCTATCGCGGGAAAGAAGATTGAGACCGTTAGGGCCCACCACGGCACCGGCGATCAGCAGGCCCAGCAAATGCGGGACTTTGATCTTGTTGAGCAGCAGCGGCGCACTCAGAATGATGATCAGTTCGAGCAGAAACTTCAATACCGGGTCCTCGATCGGTAAACTGCCGATGTGGAGGTTGAGCAGCGTCATCATCTAGCGGTTGGTTAAGCGGTTTAGCTCAATGGAGAATTTCGCGGTGCAGGATTTGTCGATGCCCGTGGTCTGCATTCCTTTGATCAGGTTCTTATTATCGCGGGTCAGTTCCACGCTTAGCTCCATATTCCTGGCCGCCGACGAATCGCTGGTATAATGCAGCTGAATGCTGGTGCTGTCGTATTTTGCGGAAAACACCCTAACGACCTTGTTGTTATTGATCACGCGTGTGTAAAGCCCGGTGGAGTCGCTCACAAATTCCCAGGTGTTGGAACGCAAATCCCCGATCACATATTCACTGCAGTTGGACTCCCGGCATACCGATTTGGCAGCCCAGAGCCCGGCGATATCATCGGGCCACCGCTGGATCACGACAGCCGTGTCCGTCCGGGTAAACAAGCTGTCACGCATGCGCAAAAGCGACTGGTAATCAGCCTCTTTAATTGCAAATTCTTTCTCCCGCGCAAGTATGCTCTGTTCGCGCACATCGAGCTCGTGTGCTCTTTCCTTGTCCTGGCAGCCCATTAGCAGGCTGACGGCGATAAGTGTAGCAAGAAGGTATCTGTTGAATGCCATAGCAGATGGTTCAGGTGGGAAACGCAGGCTGGCAAGTTAAAAAAGTATTTTTTTAAACAAAGGTAAAATCAACCCGAATGCGCTTGGAGCAGGCTGCGGTAACGATCGAGTAGTCTGGATTTTGCAATGAAACCGATATAACGGCCCTGAGAATCAACGACCGGCAAATACCAGGAACCGGTTCGGTCAAATTGGGTAACGATCCGGGCAACAGGCTCGTTTTCTGCGACGGTCGCCGGAGGCTGGCGCAACAACGACGCGATCGATAAATCAGCTTCATTTCCCGCGGTAAACAGGTAGGGGTAAAGGTCTTTCACGAGGATCAAGCCACGAAAAATCCCTTCCCCGTCCACCACGGCCAGGTGGTCATGCCTGTTCTCGTGTAATGCGTCCACGAAGTTTTCGAATGGCAGGTCAATATTTACAACAGGCACATCCCGGTCGATAAAATCCAGCGTATTCAGCTGTGAAAGCAGGTTCCGGTCGTGCTCCCGGGTGAATATTTTACCTTCGTCGGCCAGCCTTTGCAAATCGGGGGAAATAGCGGAAAACCATTTGGAGATCAGGAACGACATTACACCTACCACCATCAGCGGAATAAACAGGTCGTATCCCGAACTGGATTCCGCAATCAGAAATATGGCCGTCAGCGGCGCATAAAGCACGCCGCTCATAACGCCTGCCATTCCTACCAGTACCAGGTTGGCCACCGGCACGTCGGAAATACCGATGAAATTGCAGAACAATGCGAACACGAACCCGAGCGTACCACCGGCAAAGAGGGAGGGTGCGAAATTCCCCCCATTGCCGCCGCTGAAAATGGTAATGGAACTGGCAAATGCCTTCAGAAGACAAACAATCGCAAGAAACACGACAACCGCCCATCGCTGCCCGCCGACGATACCGAAAAAGCTGTTTTCCATTAACTCCCCTACCTGCCCGTTGACCATCGCCTTGACGGTTTCGTAACCCTCCCCGAATAACGGCGGGTACAGCACGCAAAGGACCGACAGCATGCCACCGCCGATCATGGCTTTTCGCAACCTCCCGCCTTTCAGCCTCGCGAAAAATCGCTCGACCTGATGCCCGATCACCACAAAATACCGGGCGTAAAGTCCACACAATGCACCCAACACGAGGTAAAAGGGCAGATTATGGTAGTTGAACGGATGCCGGCTGCTGAAATGAAAGAGCGTTTCCTCATTGAGCAGCACCCTGGAAAGCACATTGCCGCAAACGGCGGCCAATACGAGGGGGATAAAATCGGTGAACACCACACCGGTAAGCAGTATTTCAACGGCGAACATCATCCCGGCAATCGGCGCATTGAAGGCCGAAGCGATTCCCGCCGTGGCACCGGCTGCCAGCAACAATGTACGCTCGCGGTAGTCGAGCTTGTAGGCTTGTGCGAAATTAGACCCGATTGCCGAGCCCGTTACCGCGATAGGGCTTTCCAGACCGGCAGAGCCGCCAAGCCCCACCGTAATAGCGCTTTGCACCACCTGGGAATACATTTTCACCGGAGCCACTATACTGGAATTTTGGGCAATCTCGTGCAAAATAGCAGGTATGCCTTTGCGATCGTTGCCGCCGAAGAACAGGATTACAACCAGAGATGTGAGCACGATCCCCAGGAAAGGAAATACCGCATAGAAAAAAATCTGTGTTTCGAAATGAACCTTGTGGGTGATCAGGTTATGAATCGCATGTACCAGTGATTTAAGGACGACGCCTGCCAGGCCGGCACTGCATCCTACCAATATCCCCGATAGTATCAGAAACTGTGACCTGGTGAGGATACTTTTAAGCCAAAAGATAATGACTTCATAGAGCTTAAACTTTCGTAAACTATACGCAGTCAACCCCCTTTTGAATTTCAGGAATGAGCGGAATTTCTTAATAGTCGCCTGTTTCACAATAATCAGCTTAGTCTCCTTTACAATACGCCACGGTTAGCCCGGTTAAAGTAAAGGTAAAAATCTGAGCCGGGCAATGTTTGCCGGGCAACGTTTGCCGGGCAATCGGCTGGAATGCATTTGAAGCAATAGCGCCTGTGATTACGCCCGCTGCATTACAAATTCAAAAGCAGCGCCTTTTCCGCTGTCGCTAACCACTTCGATGGTCGTTTGGTGTAGTTCGAGTATCTTCCGCACGATTGCCAGGCCAAGGCCCATCCCTTTCTGCCCCGTCGGGTACATTTCCGCCTGCTTGTAACGTTCGAAAATCTGCTCCTGGTAAACCTTTGCAATGCCTACGCCCGTGTCGGCAACCCGAATTTTGACTCCGTTGCCGAACCCTACGAGATGTACGGTAATCTGCCCTCCGTCAGGAGTGAATTTAAATGCATTGTCAAGCAGGTTCTGAAACACGCGCTCCGTCAATGCGATATCCGCTGAAACCGGCGGCAAAGCGGGAACTGTTTCCAACGACAACCGGATGTTCCGCTCGTCCGCTTTCAATTGGTAGGAGCCGAGGATGTCCGAAACCAGTTCATCCAAAGGGAATACCTCTTTTTGTACCGACACTACATTCGCTTCCAGCTTCGAATATTGAAACAACTGATCTACCAGCCCCGAAAGCTTACGCGTTCCCTCCTGAACAATAGCCAAATACCGCTCTTTCTCCGGCTCCGAAAGCGAATCTTTTTTGATCATCATCGTCTCGACATACCCCTGCATAATCGAAAGCGGCGTCCGCAAATCGTGCGAAACATTGGCGATCAGCTCCTGCCGCAGCCGGTCGGTAGCGGTGATCTTTTCGATATTATCGACGATCACATCGGCCATATCATTGAATGTGGAGGTCAATACCCCAAGGTTCCCCGTCGCGTACCCATGCACGCGCGCAGCGTGATCGCCATCCCGGAACCGTTTTACAACCCCGGCAATGCTGCAAATGCTGTCGGTGATCAGAAAGAACGTGACGATCCCCACGACAAATGCACCGAGTAGTGCGGCGAAAAATATATAGGCGGCCAATCGGAAATTGAGGTCGTCGGTCAGCGAGGCGAGGATCTGCTTTTGGGTCTCGCTCGCAAGCACGGCGTACACATACCCTACCCTCACGCCGTTTTCGAGCACCGGCGCCACCGAAAAAATACTGGCTTCACCGGGATGTTTCGGATTGTCGCCCATGGGCTTACCGGTATCCGAGGCCAGCCATTCCCGCACTTTCGCCATATCGACCTTCTTCATCTGCACCGAGGCTTGAGGTACCACGTAGTCGGTAATATTCCCCAGTGTATCGAGCAGGTATACTTCCACACTCGGGTTGGCTACCATGGTGGAATGGATGATGTCGTGCGTGACTGTGGTATCGGGCTTTCCATTTTTAATGGGCTGGGTAAATGTGGCCAGGTGCAGGGCGATGCCGCCGTACAGTTGCTGGTGGGCTGTCATATAATACGACTTCGAAAACCGGGAGGCGATCATGACGAATATGATGCCCAGGATAATCAGGAGGCTCGCGAAAACGCCGCTTATTTTCCAGAAGAGAAGGTTTCCCCCGATGGTTCTGACTGACATTTCAAAGATCTTCGTTAAACCGGTAGCCAATGCCCCAGGTAGTTAATACAAATACAGGATTGGAAGCGTCGGCTTCGATTTTTCCTCTCAACCGGTTGATATGCGTATTGACCGTATGCTCATACCCCTCGAAATCATAGCCCCATACCAGGCTCAGCAGCTGCTTACGACTGTAACTTTTCCCGGGATTGGAGGCCAGTAAAACAATCAGTTCAAACTCCCGGGGCGACAGATCCAGCCGCTCTCCGCGCAGCATTACTTTGCGCTTATCGATATCGATTTCCAACCCCGCTATGCTGATGAGTTGCGGCACGGGCGCCGCATAACGGGCTTTTTCCTCGCTTCTCCGGAATATCACCCGCACCCGGGCGATAAACTCCCGTACGCTGAATGGCTTGGTGAGGTAATCGTCGGCACCGGTTTCGAGGCCCATTACCTTATCTATTTCCTCCGACCGCGCGGTGAGCATCATAATAGGCGTCTGCCGGTCGCCCTGCCGGATTTTCCGGCAAATTTCCATTCCGTTCAGGCCGGGTAGCATTACGTCGAGTATAATGAGGTCAAAATTTTCTTCCTGCGCCCGCGCGAGGCCGTTCTGCCCGTTCTTTTCTGAAACCACTTTGCAGCCCAGGTCCGAAAGGTGGATCGAAAGCAATTCGGTAATGTTGGTATCGTCCTCGACGATCAGCACATTTTTGGTGTCCATATCCGCTGATTTTCTGCAAAGTTTACAAATAAAACCGCGCGGAATACCGCTGTGATACTTTTGTTATAATTCCGTGACGCCGCCGGGATACCGTGTTTGTTGCTTTGCATCATCCAACGATTCAAAACGCAAACAGACATGATCAGATCATTGCTCGGGCTGTCGCTGACCGCCCTCATTTTCGGAGCCTGCACCGAAGACCACAACCCGCAGCCTACCGCCAAAACCTTGACCATTGAAAACGTGCTCGACGCGAAACCGCTCGTGCAATCGGGTACTTTCAAAGGTACCGGCACCCCGCCCGTGATATTGCCGGGCCAATCGGTTTCATTCTCATTTTCAGCGGCTAAAAACCAGCGCCTGACCTTCGCCACCATGTACGGTTGGAGCAACGACCTGTTCTTCGCCCCCGCCAATCCGGGGATCAGGCTCTACGACGACAACGGCACTCCTGTTACCGGCGACGTTTCAGCACAAATCAAACTCTGGGACAACGGCTCCCGCGTAAACCAGGCACCCGGCACGAGCGTGACGCACCCGGGCACTGCTGAGGCTACACCCCGCAATATCAAGGAAGTGATGGGCATGGACGACTACGGCCACGCATTTTTGCCCGCTTCTCAGCTCATGAACGTGTCGCTCGCTTATGACGGCAATTCAATGTTTACCATTACCATTAAAAACCAGTCGGGCGGCACCGCCAACGAAACGCCATTCAGCCCCGGCGCTTGGGCAATTTCTTATGTGGCTGGCGGAAACCTGTTGCTTCCCGAACCCGTTTACTCCGAGGGCAAAGCCACTACAGAAGCACTGACCCGCATTGCCGAAGCCGGCGACAACGCTCCTATGAGTACCTGGCTCACCTCGCAAACCGGCATTTTCACACCACTTTCACCGGTACTTGTGGTGGTTTATAATGGCAGTGAAAATCCTTTTTTCAAATCCGGTGAAAACGACCGTGGTGAAGGCTTGAAAGAACTCGCTCAGAACGGCAATGCCGACGTCCTGGCTGCGGCATTGAAAATGAAGGCCGGTATCAAAAATGTTTATGTGCTTAAAGAACCAACCAGTACTGTATTGTTGCCTAAAATCGGCGGGAATGCTGGCGGGAAAGTCTCGCAGCCGCTCACGCTTGCATCCGGCGACCGCATCGCCATTGCTACCATGTACGGCTTTTCCAACGACTGGTTCTTCGCCACAAGCGGTAACGACATCGACGGCAATGCCAGTGGAGATGCCTCGGGGTCGGTAGGACTGTATGACAACGGCACGGCCATCGACCAATTCCCCGGCGCAGGCATTACGCAGTTCAACCTCGCGGGCACACCATTGAATGAGAGTAAAGCCATCGCACCGGTCCCCAACCCAAACAAGTTCACGACCTTGCCGGCAATCGGCAACATCATTAAAGTCACATTGCAATGAAAAGACCAATCACCATTCCTTTACTCCTGCTGCTAGCTGTCACAGCGTTCGCTCAGACTCCCGAGGTGCGCAAAAAACAGTACAACCTCGAATCGTCCGGCCTTGCGATACAGGGCTATGACCCGGTGGCTTATTTTACCATGAACAAGGCTATCGAAGGAAAAAAGGATCTTTCTGCCAACTATAATGGGGTTACCTACCGCTTCGGCTCGAAGCAAAGCAAGGACGAGTTCATGCGTAACCCAACGCATTACGAGCCTCAATTCGGCGGCTGGTGCGCCTATGCCATGGGTAAGAAAGGCGAAAAAGTGGAGGTTGATCCGGAAACGTTCAAGATCGTGGACGGGAAGCTCTATCTGTTTTACAACAAATTCCTCAATAATACGCTCAAAAGCTGGAACCAGGACGAGGCACGCCTGAAAACACAGGCCGATCGCAACTGGATGAAGTTTGTACCTTAAAAACTTGCAACCCCTATGAACAAAGTACTATTCGCAGCGGCATTCATCCTGGCCGCCCACGTAACATTTGCACAGAAATCCGAAATTTTCGCGCCCAAAGGAAAGGCCATCAAGGGATACGACGTCGTCGCTTTTTTCAAAGAGGCGAGACCGGTCGAAGGCGCCGACAGCCTTACGTATCATTACAAGGATGCCGACTGGCTTTTTTCGAGCCGCGCCAATCTCGAAGCCTTTAAAGCGGCTCCCGACATGTACGTGCCGCAGTATGGCGGCTACTGCGCCTACGGAACTTCCCAAGGCCACAAAGCACCCACCGAAGCGGAAACCTGGACGATTACGAACAACAAGTTGTATTTCAATTACAATATGAAAGTTAAAAACAACTGGTCGGAAAAGCGGGAAGAACTCATCAAAAAAGCAGACATACAATGGCCATCGATCAAAGACAAGCAGTAATGAAACCGCAAACGCACCCGAAATGGTCCTGGTTGCTGCGGCTGATAGCGGCAGTGATTATGTTGCAGACCCTCTATTTCAAATTTTCCGCGGCGCCCGAATCCGTCTACATCTTTTCGACAGTCGGCATGGAGCCCTGGGGACGTATATTTGTAGGCGTATTGGAGCTGATCGCTTCCATTCTGATCCTCATCCCCCGCACTACCGCCTATGGTGCCCTGATCGGCATCGGCGTGATGACCGGCGCCGTTTTCATGCACCTCACGCGCCTGGGAATCGTGGTGCAAAACGACTCCGGCAAGCTTTTTGTTATGGCGGTAACCGTACTCATTACCTGTTTGGTGCTCGTATACTGGCACCGCAGCAGCATTTCGGGTGTAAAGTTCCGCGATTAACCTGTAAACCCTATTTCCAAAAAACGGGCATTGTTTTTGTCCCCTATTCCAAAACGAACGACATGAACAGGCAACTCACAAAATCAATCGAAACCACACTGGCGCAGATCAGCGGGATGCTGGATGCATTATCCGACGAACAGTACAAGCGCAGCCTGCCCGTGCTCTCGGGCGCTTCGCTCGGCGGACACGTACGCCACGTGATCGAGTTCTTCACCGAGCTCGACCGGGGTTATCAAACAGGCGATGTAAATTACGACGCCAGAATGCGAAACCAGGCTATTGAGCAACAACGGAAACTCGCGCTGGCCAGGTTACGCCGGATTGCGGCTACACTAGGCAAGGAAAATAAAGCCCTTCTGTTAACCACCTCCACCGAGGCCGGTGATACCGGTTTTCAGGTTGCCACCAACTACGAACGGGAGCTGGTTTACAACCTCGAACACGCGGTGCATCATATGGCATTGATGAAAATCGGCGTCCGGGCGCTCACGGCGCTGCAACTGCCGGAGAGTTTCGGAGTAGCCAGTTCCACCATCCGATACCGCCAGGCCCAATGTGCACCGTAACCTACATCCCAACCGGGAAAGGTGCGTTCCTGACCTCCAACCGGGATGAACGCACCGACCGTGCGCCTGCGGAGCCGCCCGTAGCGCGCAGCTTGCCCGGCGCGCTCACCTACCCGAAAGACGCCCAGGCAGGCGGCACCTGGATCGCATTGAAAGGCCGACGCGACGCAGCGGTGCTGCTCAACGGAGGATTCAACAATCATGTGCGCAAGCCTCCGTATAGCAAAAGCCGGGGCTTGGTCATGCTTGAAATCGTGGAAGCAACTTCTCCGGCTGATCGCTTTGAAACAATGTCTTTGGAGGGCATCGAACCCTTTACGCTGATCCTCTTCACAGATGGCAGACTCATGCGCTGTACCTGGGACGGTAGCCGCAAGCACCGGATCGAGCTCGACGTGCGTCGGCCGCATATCTGGTCTTCGGCGACCTTGTACAATGAAGAAGCCCGACAAATGCGGGTCCGAAAGCTGCAACAATGGTATGGCAGCACTGCCGTCAATACGGAGAGCATTCTGGATTTTCACACACAAAACGACGTCACGTTCGATGCCTGCCAGAGTTTCCACGAACATCGTGATGCCATGGCTACCGTAAGCGTCACCTCCATTGATCTGACCAGCCCGGAGCCCGCCATGCATTACCACGACCTTCGGACCGGAACGACCTCGGTGACGCGACCTGCCTCCGCAACCTTACGCCAGGGCACTCCGTTCGACAGCCTCCGCTGGAAGGCGAAACGCTCCCTGATCCGCCTCCGAAACTGGGAATACTGGCCGCTAGAATGCGTTTACCTGCCCATGGTATTTCCGTGGCTCTGGCTCAGCGTAAAGGCGCGGGCGGTCTGCTTTTTCGGCGCAGCCAACCCCTCGATGCGGTATGCGGGTTTCGCCGGGGAACGTAAGAGTAGGATTTACACACTGATGCCAACAGGCTCGTACCCTGAAACCCTGCTATGCGAAGCGGGCATCCCCAGGCGCGAAGTAGAGGCACTATTGAATAGTTCTTCCATGAAACTCCCATTAATCGCCAAACCCGATATCGGCGAGCGCGGTGCGCAGGTGAAGCTCCTGAAAACCGCAGGCGATCTGGAAGACTACCGCCTGCGCAGCCAGGTCGATTTCCTCTTGCAGCCCTACATCGATTACCCGAACGAAGCCGGCATATTCTATCACCGAATGCCCGGTGAACAAAACGGGCATATTTCAGGAATCGTAGGAAAAGAGCTTTTGAGCATTACCGGCGACGGGAAATCGGACATTCTCACGCTGATCATGCAAAGCGAACGGGCTATTTTACAGCTCCCTGCCCTGCATATGATCCTGGGAGAACGACTAAGATCAGTTCCCGCTGCCGGCGAGAAAATCGGTCTCGTTCCATACGGCAACCACAGCCGCGGCTCGAAATTCACCGACCAAAGCCATCGTATTACGCCGGAACTCACCCAGGTAATCGACCAGGTTTGCCGCCGCATTCCCGGTTTCCATTTCGGTCGGCTGGATATCCGTTTCCAAAGCTGGGAACAACTGGAAGCCGGACAACATTTTTCCATCATCGAACTCAATGCCGCCGCCAGCGAGCCGACGCACATTTACGACCCCAAGCATTCGCTGTTTTTCGCGTGGAAAGAGATTTACCGGCATTGGAAGATACTATTAGAAATCAGCGTGGCGAACGTGCGAAACGGTGTGCCTCGGATGACTTTTATGGATGGGTTGGCGATGGTCAGGGAGCATAGGGGGTATTTGAGATTGATGCGGAAAATGTGAGGAAGACGTTTTCATAAAATACAAGTGTGCAGGTTAGAGCATTTTCGAGCAGGTTTATATTAATTTTGAATATAAACCTATGTCAACTCCATGCAGAAAAACGCTACTCTCCTGATTTGCTGCTTGCTATTATTTTCCCAATTCACTATTGCTCAATCCGATACGATTCAATGGTATCCGGGCGTGAAGCTAAAACACAGCGATTTCTCTATCGACCACTCCAAAAATCATGCATTCACAGATATAATTGTGCGGTACTCCTATACATTACGACCCACACAATTTGGCAAATATCTTTCTATTATACATACCAGCGCAATATTGAACCGGAGTACAGCAACCCTGCCTGATTCAAATAAAAACACCCTCCGTTACGTCCAATTGTTATTCGATTTATCAGGTTATGAAAGCAGACTGATCAAATTAAAAGTTTTGGAACTAGGCGTACTGGATGGAAAGATTGCTCCGGTAAAGACTTCCATGGAAAATGCATTTTTACAGGCGAACAATGAGGTTTCCCAGTTGAAAAAGGACATGACCGAACAACTTTCAAGCACTGGAAATGACCAGATTTTCAGTGAATGGGAAGCAAAAATCGCCAATCTGCTGCAAAACACGCCCGAGGTCGTAGAGGAAAGCGTTCCCGGCAAATTACAGTTTGGAGTTTTTGTTGGCCTCACACAGAGCATATTCGCAGGAAAGACCAGCGATTACTTCACCAATGGAGCCGGTATGAACCTGGGATTTAATATAGACCTTAAAAAATCCAGGTTGGGACTGGATATAAGCCTTGACTTTAATAAAACAAAACAAGAACTGGAAAGCAAAGGATACTGGCCGGCAAAAATGAAAACGAATTTTACTTCATTTGAATTTACTTACGGAATTAAA
>DATMSL010000687.1:0-8886 GCA_035565435.1 Dyadobacter sp.
GAAAAATGCATTTGTTTTACCAGCCTGACCCTCACGTTTTTGAACTCGACGAGGAGGAAGCAAGGCATAGTTCGAAGGTTTTGAGACTGGGTTCCGGCGATATGATTTACGTTACAAACGGCAGGGGATTGCTCCAAAAATGCCGGCTCAACGTTCAGGGGCGAAAAGTAGGTTACGAAGTGATAGAATCCAAAATGACGGACCGAAGAAGTTTCGCTGTCAATATGGCCATTGCACCCACGCGCAAAGCGGAGAGGAATGAATGGATGGTGGAGAAAATGACCGAAATCGGTGTGGAGCGCATTGATTTCATCGTGACTGAGCATACCAACCCGGAGACTTTGAACCGCGTGGTGAACCTGACGAGGCTCAACCGCATTGCCGCCGCTGCCATGAAGCAGTCACAGCAATATTATATGCCGATCATTACAGTAAATAACAAGTACGAGCCGTTTATTACAAACGCGGGCGACGCGGTCCGGCTGATTGCCTATGTTCCGGAACAAAATACGGTGGAACACGTTTTCAGTAAAATAAAAAAAGGCAGCGACACGACACTACTGATTGGTCCGGAAGGCGATTTCAGCCCGAAGGAAGTGGAACTGGCGCTGGAAAACGGTTTTGAAACGGTATCGCTCGGGCCGACAAGGCTTCGTACTGAAACTGCTGCAGTTGCAGGTTGTCATGCGATTAACCTGGCGCAGTATTTGTAATAATCTAAATAGTCAGTGGGTCAGAAGTGGTCATGAAATAGTCAGGCATATTTAAACAACACCTGACCATCCCTGACCAAACCTGAATTAGTCAATTCAATCCTTAATCATTCACACATTTTATGAAAACCCGCTCTATCGTAATCATGCTGCTGCTTTGCGTCGCGATGGGCGCAAACGCGCAATCGTCGTTAAAAATCGCCAAACTGAAATATGGGGGTGGGGGCGACTGGTATGCCAATAAGACGTCGTTGCCGAACCTGATTAAGTTCTGTAATGCGGAGCTGAAAATGAATATCAACCCGGTAGAGGATGTGGTCGAAGTTGGCAGTCCGGATATCTTCTCGTACCCGTTTGTGCATATGACCGGACACGGGAATGTCGTTTTTAGCGACGGGGAGGCGCAAAACCTGCGGAATTACCTGCTTTCAGGTGGTTTCTTGCATGTGGACGACAACTATGGCCTCGACCAGTTCATCCGCCGGGAAATGAAGAAAGTTTTTCCCGAACTGTCATTCGTAGAGCTTCCATATGATCACCAGGTTTACCATATGAAGTACAATTTCCCCGACGGTCTGCCGAAAGTTCACGAGCATGACGGCAAGCAGCCACAGGGCTTTGGGCTGATCTGGCAGGGGCGGCTGATTTGCTATTACAGCTACGAAACCGATCTGGGGAATGGTTGGGAGGATCAGAGCGTGTACAACGACCCTGAGGAAATGCGCCGTAAGGCATTACAGATGGGCGCTAATCTCCTTAGTTACGCTTTCATGGTCGAGTAGGCCGCTGGCGGTTACAAATGGAGCAGGTTCTATGGCTATATTCCAAATTTAGTTTGGGAAATTTCGGTTTTCTAACCTTTGGCACTTACTTTTGTGCAAAGTTTAGCTTACCAAAATTTTCCGCCGTTCCATGTATATAGTCCTGATTGTATTTGTTGTACATTGGTATTTGTCACTATTCTGTCAAACCTTTTTCCTGCACCGCTATTCTGCTCATAAGATGTTTATCATGAGCAAGCCGTGGGAACGGTTCTTCTATTTGCTCACCTATCTTTCACAAGGTTCTTCTTACCTGAGCCCTCGTGCCTATGCGATCCTGCACCGCATGCACCACGCGTTCAGCGATACCGATAAAGACCCGCATTCACCACACCACACGAAAAACGTGTTCACGATGATGTGGGAGACTAAAAACATTTACAATGCGGTGTTGAACCGTAAACGTGCCATCGAGAGCCGTTTCGAGCGTAACTACCCTGAATGGAATTTTGTAGAAAAGCTGGGTGATTCCTGGATTTCGAGAGTAGGCTGGGGTGTTTTGTACATCGTGTTCTACGTGCTGGCTTACATCTATCTGGATATGCACTGGGCGTTTTTCTTCCTGCTGCCGATCCACTTCCTGATGGGACCGATCCACGGCGCGATCGTCAATTGGAGCGGACACAAATACGGCTACCAGAATTTCGATAACGACGACAAATCGAAAAACTCCCTGATCTTCGATTTCCTGATGATGGGCGAGCTTTTCCAGAACAACCACCACAAACGCCCGAACTCGATCAACTTCGGTTCCAAGTGGTTCGAAGTCGACCCGACTTACCCGGTGATCAAGCTGCTGAATAAGTTGAAGATTATTGAAATCCGAAAGAAGCACTAATGCGTGATGTTCTGATCGGTTGTGGTCGGAAGTAGTCAGGTGTTGTCATTGGTAGTCATGTATTGTCATTGATAGTCATTGATAGAATGGGAGGAGAATTTGGTTCACTGGGCCAGTTTCTCCTCTCTTTTTTATATCAATTTTATATCAATCACCATACCTGACTACAAATGACAACACCTGACTACACTTGACTCCCAATGACGATGCCTGACAACACCTGACAACACCTGACTACACTTGACTCCCAATGACGATGCCTGACAACGCCTGACTACACTTGACCACAAATGACAAAAAAATTGGCAGGCGTGAGAGACACCTGCCAAGTTTGCTTATTAACACCACAAAAAATGAAATCCTTTGAGTTTGTCGTCCGGCGATTGTTTCGCCCTGTCGACATTACAAATAAGATCAACAATACTTAGAAAGGCGTTAATAATAAGTTAGAATTTCCTTAGAGGCGCAAAAAAGTTAAGCGGAATGTAGTGCCTTTCGGAAAGTTGGACTGGATAGTAATACTGCCGTTGTGCAGCTTCACAATTCGCTCCACGAGTGAGAGTCCGATGCCGTAGCCTTTGATATTCGCCGTGTTATCGCTGCGGTAGAATGGCTGGAAAACGAGACTCTTGTCTTTCTCGGGAATACCCTTCCCGCTGTCCGAAAAAGTAAGCCCTAGCTGCCCCCTTGAGGGTAGCAGGCAGACGGTCACCGCATTGTCGTCCGAGAACTTGCAGGCGTTGTCCATCAGGTTCAGGAATGCAGTTTTAAGCAGCGTCGAATTGCCGGTGATTTCGAGCCATGTATCATCTTCCGGGAGTTCGTCGAAATTGAGTTGGATGTTGTAGCTCGGGTTAGCCTGGGCGAGATTCATGCGGCAGTCGAGCAGGAGGTCGTCGACGCGGATAAGCTCTGTTAGCAAGTCGCGCTGATCTTCGCTGACCTTCGCCAGTTCCAGTAAAGTATTGGAGAGCTGACCCAACTCCTGAATGTCTTCCAATACCGAGCGGATGGTCATCTGGTACTCTGCCGGGTTTCGCTCTTTGAGCATGCTCACTTCCAGCTGTGATTTGATCTTTGTCAGCGGGTTTTTCAGCTCGTGCGAGACGTTTGCGACGAAGATTTTCTGCATTTGAAAGGCAGTTTCAATACGGTCGAGGAGCTTGTTGAAAGTGATGGTCAACCGTCCGATCTCGTCTTTCTGATTGGGTACATTGAGGCGCGTGTCGAGTTTTTGGGGCAAAATGCCTTCCACCGCATTCATTACCTTTGAAATAGGCCTTAATGCACGTTTGGAGAATATCCAGCCCACAATCGCTACCACGAACGTGACGATGAGGTATAATACGGTAAGCAGCGTTTTGAGGTTAGAAAGGTTCGCCTGCCCGTACAAGTCCTTAGCGCCGAGCATGACCACGGCTTTGTTGAAAGGGTATTTGTAATAAAGTCCTACCACTTTATAATCGCCGTCATTATAGCGGATCTGGCCGGCTTTGCGGATCTCGTCTAGCCAGTAGTTGGAAACGTGCAGCGCTTTGAGCTGCGGGGTAGTGGAATTGCTGTAAATGAGCCGGTTCTTTTCGTCGAAGATGAAGATATTCTCGTCGTAGATCAGGTCGCGGTTGGTTTCATCGAGGGCTTTCAATACTTCCGCATTGATGAGCGGCACCTGTACTTTCAGCAAAAGCTCCGCCTGTGACTTGGCTTTCGAGCGCAGCCGGTCGTATAAGTCCTCGGTAACATTATAATAGGTAAAAAAGTAGACGGCCAGAAAGGTGACCAGCAAAATACCGCTTACCAGCAAGGAAAACTGAACCGTAAGTCGGGTGCGTATTTGCATAGCTTATTCTACTTTGAGCACATAACCCATCCCAAATTGCGTATGGATGAGTTTCACGGGATAATCTTTGTCGATCTTCTTGCGAAGGTAATTTACATATACTTCAATGACATTGGTACCGGTATCGAAACCGATGTCCCAGACCTGCTCGGCGATCTCGACCTTTGAGATAACCCTTCCCTGGTTACGAATGAGGTACACCAGCAGATTGAACTCCCGCGCCGTCAGGTTAATCTTATTCCCCGAACGATAAACGGTTTTGGCATCGAGCGAAACTTCCAGATCGGCAAAGCGTAGTACCTGCGCCGTGTGCGAGACGGTCGACCCGCGCTTGGTGAGTGCACGTACGCGCGCAAGCAACTCCTTGAATTCAAATGGTTTTACCAGGTAATCGTCCGCACCGGCATCCAGGCCTGTTACTTTGTCGTCGGTTGTGCCTAGGGCGGTGAGCATTAATATGGGCGTCTCGTCGCCCCAACTGCGGATTTCGCGGCAGAGTTCTATACCATTAATGCCGGGAATGATAATGTCGCTGATAATCAGTTGATAAGCATTGCTTCGCGCGAGCTGTTTACCGATCAGCCCGTCGTAGGCAATATCGACCTCATACCCATTCTCTTCCAGTCCTTGCCGTATCGACTGCAATGTTTTTGGCTCGTCCTCTATCAGTAACAGTTTCATACGCTATGCAAAAATAGTTCCGACACTTCCTTCCAGCTCGAAACGCGCTTGTAGGCCGTTTCGCGGAGGTTGTGCGGGGATGAAAAAAGAATGCCTTTGCCTTTGAACGCCGCCAGGTTACGCACATGGTCGTCAATCAGGTAGTCTGACTGGATAATGCTTTTGTACCCGCAGAAAACCACATTCGTCCACGGGATAAATGGAAAGTGCCTTTTGAGCCAGTCGAACTTGTCACGGAACGAGTTCGGGAATTCCATGCAGGCCGTCGCCACAAACAATTCATAATACTTTGAAAGCTTGTGAACTGTTTCAATAGCCCCTTCCTTTACCTCGATATCCGCGAAAAAACCGGGCGTATCCATGATCCGGTGCAGCTTCGACAGCTGTTTCGGATGCAGCAATTCCCTCAATCCTTTCGTTTGAAAATCCTCCCGGTGCAATGTGGTCGAAAAATCGGCGAGAACAATGTCCACGAGCTTTTCGTGGGTGTTTGCCAGCACATCGTCCATGTCGAGGGTCAATCTCAGCATCAGAGTATGGTTCGGCTAGTGTCGAAGTTTTCGAGGTAATCGTTTACACGTTTCAGGAACAGGCCGCCCAGCGAGCCGTCCACCACACGATGGTCGTACGAATGCGAGACGAACATCATGCTGCGAATGCCGATCAGGTCGCCTTGCGGGGTCTCGATCACAGCCGGCTTCTTTTTGATAGCCCCGAATGCCATAATCGCCACCTGCGGCTGCACGATAATCGGCGTACCCATCAGGTTCGAGAATGCACCGATGTTTGAAATGGTATAAGTTCCTCCCGCAAGATCGTCGGCTTTCAGGCGGTTCTCCCGTGCGCGCTTGGCGAGGTCGTTCACTTTGCGGGCGAGGCCTGGCAGATCGTAGCGGTCGGCATTGTGAATGACCGGCACGATGAGGTTACCATCCGGCAAGGCTACGGCCATTCCTATATTAATGTCTTTCTTTTTAATGATCTTGTCGCCCTCCACCGAAATGTTGATCAGCGGGTAATCCTTAATCGCTTTCACAACAGCCTCGATCAGAATAGGCGTAAACGTAATGCTATCGCCGGTTTTCTTGCGGTACTCGGCCTTCACGTGCTCGCGCCAGCCTACCACGGGCGTCATATCGGTTTCGATGAATGAGGTAACGTGCGCCGAAATCCGTTTCGATTCCACCATCCGTTGCGAAATCATCTTCCGCATCCGGTCCATTTCGATGATCTCGTTGCTGCCGTTCAGCGAAGTGGCCGGAGCTGGGGCAATCGCAGGCCCTTTTTTGCGACGATGTTCGACATAGGAGAGGATATCATCCTTCGTAACTCTGTTTTCAAGCCCGGTTCCTTTGACTACTTTCAATTCATCGACTGGAATCTGTTCCTCCCGCGCAATGCTTAGCACCAGCGGCGAATAGAACGAATTGACTTCAGAATTGGCGGGCGCATATTCATAAGCCGGCTCTGGCGTTCTGCTTACAGCCGTTTGGAAGTCTTTTTCAAGTACCGCCGCCGTTGCCGCAACGGCATCGGCCTCTTCTTCCACCGCTACCGGCACTGGACTACCGGCATCCAGGGCCACCACGTCATCAGCCACTTCAATTTGTGCGACAGCGCTTCCGATCGGCACGACGTCGTCGACCTTGACGAGCCATTTGGTGAGCGTACCCTCGTAGGGGCAGGGGACCTCTGTATCTACTTTATCGGTAGCCACTTCCAGGATGGAGTCATCGATACGCACCTTCGCACCTTCTTCTGCAAGCAGGTGCAGCACGGTGCATTCCATGATGCTTTCCCCCATCGGAGGCATTACCATTTCAACTATTTTCATAAATGGTGTTTTTTCGAAGGTAAGGAAAACATGCTTTCGTTACCTCTATGGTCCTGATCTTCGTTTACCCTTTTACCGCGAGAGAAGTCTTTAAAATCGTTTTTCTCAGCAGGTTGAGCGCGTACGAGCAGGTTAGTTCTATATTGATTTTTCTGTTGTTCCTTAATGTCAGCAGCTGGGTAAATGTCTCCTCGGGCGTCGCGCAGGCTATCCACACAGTCCCTACCGGCTTTTCGGCTGTGCCGCCGTCGGGACCCGCGATACCAGTTGTAGAAATGGCGAATGTGGTATTCAGCAAGCGGCGTGCACCTTCGGCCATTTCACGGGCGGTTTGCTCGCTCACGGCGCCATAGGCTTCCAGCGTTTCGCGTGATACGCCGAGTACATTCATTTTAACATCATTGCTGTAACTTACCACCGAGCCTTCGTAGTAGCGCGATGAGCCCGGAATGCTCGTGATCTGATTGGCCACATAGCCGCCGGTGCAGCTTTCCGCCGTACCGACGGTTGCATTGCTGTTCATCAGTAATGTTCCAATCACCGTTTCCAGTTCATCCGAATCATAACCAAAAACATACTCCTCGATCAGCGGCATCACCAATGCGACTTGTTCGGCGAGGTCTTTTTCCAAAACCTCCTGATCCGTTCCCGTGCCGGTAAGCCTAAGCCTCACCTGCCCAAAATGCGGCAAATAAGCAAGCTTGATGTGCGTCGGCAATGCATCTTCCCAGGCGGAGATTTTCTCAGCCAGAAAAGACTCACCGATGCCGATCGTCCGGATTGATTTATGTTGGATAATATGGGTCGAAAACCGCGCTTTTAGCCTTGGCAGAATCTCAAACTCCATTAAATTCTTCATTTCATAAGGCACACCGGGCAGCGAAACATAAATGACCTCATCCTTTTCGAACCACATGCCCGGTGCGGTACCCCAGAGGTTAGGAATATAGGTTGCATTTTTGGGGAGTGCCGCCTGCTGGGTGTTCATTTCGGTCATTGCGCGGCCGCGTTTCGCGAAGAATTCGGTCACTAATGCGAGGGCGTCCTGGTTGATTTCGAGTTGCGTGCCGAAGTATTCGCAGAAGGTGTGCTTGGTAATATCGTCACGCGTGGGCCCGAGGCCGCCTGTTACGATCACCACATTCACGCGCTGGCTCGCCTGTGTGAATGCATCGAGAATATCCTGCCTGTTGTCGCCAACAGATGTTTTCCTTGCCGGACGGATGCCGATATCAGTCAGTTGGGTGCCAATCCATTGTGTATTCGTATCGACGATCTGGCCGAAAAGAATTTCGTCACCGATCGTGATTATTTCAGCCCTGGCAGAGGAAATCATAGGTTAAGAACAGGTTAAATGGAACCGTTATTTTTCCCAAAAATAAGTAAAATTAATCGTTATTGAGTACGTTTGAACCGTAGTGAAATATTAACAAACTCTATTGTAATGAAATACAAAATCCTTTCGTTAACGCTGTTTTGGCTCATTTTAGGACATACATCACAAGCTCAGTTCAACCTCGGAAAGCTGCTCGGGAAGGGTAGTGGAAAGAGCGGCGGACTCAGTGAGAATGAGATTGTTCTGGGTTTGAAAGAGGCATTGAACGTAGGCATCAGCAACGGTTCGGAGTCGGCTTCTAAAGTGGATGGTTTCTTCAAAAATGAGCTGATCAAAATAGCAGTACCGCCGGAAGCGCAGAAAGTAGCGGACGCATTGCGCAAAATGGGCCTGGGTGCCGAGGTCGATAAATTTACATTGTCCCTCAACCGCGCCGCCGAAGATGCCGCCAAGAAATCCAAACCGATTTTCGTGAAAGCGATCACTTCAATGACGGTACCCGATGCGCTGAGCATTTTGAAGGGCCAGGACGATGCTGCCACACAGTATTTGAAGAAATCGACGAACGATGAGCTTTTCAAAACGTTTTTTCCGGTTGTCGATAGTACTTTGAACCTCAATAAGGCCACTGAATATTACGCCGACATCGTCAAAACCTATAATCAGATCCCGTTGGTTAAAAAGGTGAATCCCGATTTGAAACAGTATGCTACCCAAAAGACGATCGACGGCCTTTACGTATTGATTGCGCAGGAGGAAAAGAAAATTCGCGAAAATCCGGGCGCCCGTGTGACCGATTTGCTGAAAAAAGTGTTCAAGCAGG
>DATMSL010000688.1:0-19850 GCA_035565435.1 Dyadobacter sp.
CGGGTTTTTTTACAAAACCCGGGCTTCACCCATTCCGTCCGATTTAGTAATCCTGCCTGAACCTTAATTATTTCCCTCGCCAGCTTTCTTGTCATCATTGCTGATCCGTTTTTTCTGACGCTGATTGCCCGAAACCTGTCCGAATTCATATTTCAGGTTGAGACGCCAGCCGCGACGGTACATGGCCACATCCTGCGTTTGCACGAAATTCGGGCCGACGAAGTCGTTTTTCCAGCGTATTCTCTGATTGAACGGATTGTCATAGCCAAACCCGATCGTACCTTTCTTTTTCAGTACTTCTTTTTGTAATACAATATTATAGAACCCGAAGCCGCCGTAGCTGCCCTGAAGGTTCACACGCGGCGAGTTGTAAAACCCGAAAAGCTGCGCTTTAATACCTTTGCCGAAATCAATGGTCGAGTTCAGGTTGATGCGGTACATCCAGTCGGCGTTGCGGGTTTTGAGCTCGGCGCTTTCCAGTACATTATAGAAGAGGTTGAGCGAGCCGTTGACAGACCATTGCTTCATGATTTTGGTATTGGCGCTCAGGTTGAGGCCATAGGCGGAATTTTGAGCGACATTCTGGAAAATCTGTTTCAGAACGCCCGCACTGTCGACGGTACTGATACTCTCGATCGCATTATTGGTCTGGCGGAGGAAAAACGACGCATTAATGCTCGTCTGCTTGATCGATACACTGTAATTCGCTTCCACCGAATGCGTCAGTTCAGGTTTCAGGTACGGATTGCCTCCGTACTGGTTTTTGGAGTCGGCCTGGTTCACATAGGGATTGAGGTAAAAGAACTGCGGCCGCTGAATGCGTTGGGTATAGCTCACACGCACCTGCTGGTTCTTTTTGAGGCTTCGCGACAGGCTCACGCTCGGGATGAGGTTGCCGTAATTGTTGGAAAAAGAAGCCGTGCCATTCAGGAAGTTGGCCTGGATGAATGTGTGCTCGTAACGCGCTCCGAGGTTAATGCCCCATTTCTTCTTGGGTGTGCGGTTGTAAACCAGGTAGGCGGATGTGACCTGCTGGGCATAATCGAACACATTGGCCTGTTCCGGCATGTCGTGGAAATCATCGGAGCCGTCGATGGCGCTGGATATACGATAATCGCTCAGGATTTTGCGGAAAATCGTTTTGGTACCCGTTTCCAGGGTGCTGACGCTGTCGAGCGGATTGGTGAAATCCAGCTGGACTGTTCCTTCCTTATTATTACTGATGTTGTAGCTCTTTTCTCGGTAGTACACATCATTGCTGCGGTTTCTGAGATCGGAGTCATAGTCGCTGTCCTCGCCTTCGAAGGAGTACATCATCAGAAGGGTGAGTTCCTTTTTAGGTTTTTTGAACAAACGGGTATAGTCGAAGTTGACTGTGGCGCCCTCCCAATCGTAGGTCCGGCGCATATCGCGCTGAAAATACTGACGGGAAACGCCCAGGCTGGTCTCATCGAAAGTGATATCGAAATAATTGGTATTGATACCATTATAATAGTTGATACCGGTGCCGACGCGGTTGAGCGAGTCGATGTCCCAGTCGGCATTGAAGGATCCGTAAACGTTCTTGCCCCGGCCGCGGATCCATTGCAGCTGGTCCTGGTTGGTAATGGTGTCGGCATTGGTAAAAGTACGCAGCTGCTGCATATACCGCTTGTTTTTCCAGTTGCTGAAACCGCCGTTCGCCGAGAGTGTCAGGCCCTTATTCCGGTGGCTGATACTTGCATTAGGCCAGTTGTTCCATTGGCCGAAATTAGGGCTGATGGAGCCATTGGTACCTTTGAGCGTATTCTTTTTGGTGATAATATTGATAATGCCGGCGGTTCCTTCCGCGTCGTATTTGGCAGAGGGCGAGGTGATGACCTCCACCTGCTTGATAATGTCGGCGGGGATTTGCTTTAATGCTTCGGAAACACTGCGTGCAACTACATTGGATGGCTTGTTATTAATCAGTACCTTGATATTGCCGCTGCCGCGGAGCTGCACGTTGCCTTCGATATCCACCGCAATGGACGGGATTTTCTTCAAAACATCGGTGGCATCACCGCCTTTGATGCTGATGTCCTTTTCGGCATTGTAAACCATCCTGTCGGAACGCTCCTCGAACAGCGCCTTTTGTTCGCTAACCGTTACTTCTTTCAGGTTTTGTGCTGCGGGGGTCAGTTTGATGATGCCCAGCTCGACATCCTCCTTGTCGGCGTGCACCGGACCGAAAGTTTTGGTCGTGTAGCCAAGCAGCGAAGCCTGGACAATGTAGACGCCCGGCGCCACTTTGGCGAACATAAACCGGCCTTTGGCATCAGCCGTGACGCCTTCGGTAATCTTGCCATCTTTCAGCAATGCTACCGTGGCAAATTCCACCGGCTTACTGGCTGTGGAGTCCATCAGCAGGCCCGAAATACGCACATGCTGTGCGCAAACGAAATTCAGGGTGAGGGCCAGAATGGCCAGGGTGAGTAGGGGTGTTTTCATACATGGCTAATTAACGACTGTTCGATCTGCATTGCGCCGGACCGCCGGGTCGCCGGACCGCGGAGCGAATGCAATGCAATGACGACCGAGTTCCCGAAACGTTGCACGGGAAAAATAAAAAGGCCCGGATGGGCCTTTAAGAGTCTGTTAATCAGTTGTAAAAAGGTGACTTGCGATCAAGCCTTTTGCGCATTGAACGGCGTTTGGTCGTACCGTACCTCTTCTGCCAGCCTGGAAATGTAAGGAATGCCCTCGCGTTCGTAAGCGGCGATCTGCGCGCTGGTGAGGCGAATTACAAAGTCATACAAACCGGCCCCTCCGCAGACCACCGAGAGGATGTAATCTCCGGGATGTTGTTCAGAAAAAGTATAATTCCAGGCTTCTTTGGCTATTTCTTTCATGTAAAAAGCGTTATGCGGGGCCAAATATATGTCAAAAAAGGACAGCACGTCGCCCAACGTGCTGCCTTGTTTCCATGGTTATAGTGGTGTTATTATAGTGGTGTTTCCGTGTATTTTCCTTTTGGGATCTTGTTGATAACCGCTTCGGAATAACCCGTCGGCAGGTGCCCGCCCGGCAACCACAAGCTGTTGGCGCCCATTTCATTGCCCGATGGAACGCGTACATTCAATGTTTTAGGCTCGGGGATCGATATCCGCACCATTTCCTGGCCTTTCCAGCTGCCGGCCGGTATACCCAGTTCTGTTTCGATCTTGCTGATATCCTTGCCGGTTTTGGTGAGCATGGCGTCCATTTCAGCTTTTGTCATCACAAACTGCGTATTGTCGGGGTAGCCGAGGGTGTCGCGGCCATATTTATCCAATGATGATTTGGTAACCAGATAGGTCGCCCCGCCATTGAACTGCGCCAGATGGAAATCGATGTACTTCTGGTCGAGGTAAACCGACGGATCAGGGCGCTGGCCTTTGGTGATGTCGAGTACTTTTTGGGAAGACCAACCTTCTTTCCAGGAGTCTTCAAGTTTGATGGTGTCAGGAGTTTTGTCGTCGTCGTCGCTACACGAGAAAGACACGGCTGCCATGAGCATGAACAACCACAAATGGAGGAGATTTTTCTTCATTGAAATAGTGTTGGCTAGATGTTGTAGCCGCAAGTATACTGAAAACTTAATTACTTCTACTTTTTGAATGAGGTATTTTGAAGAAATTCTACAAATTAATTGAAAAATGTTGCTGTTTCGCGATAAGAAGCGTGCAATTTTTTCCCTACCACCACAGTTGTCAGACTGGCTGGAATGCGCTTTGCGACGCTGTTTTCATCGTAACGCCGGCTCCGTTTACCGGCATTCGTCATGGAATGAATTTTGCAACTGTGCAGTAACCGGAAGTTTGGCCTGCGTATTATAGATGACGCAGCCCGACTAGCCGTTAGCATCTACCTGTAAAATGATGATACCCGAAAACATTTCGATTCTGCTGGTGGACGACGATGTCGATGATCAGGAGATCTTCCTGCTGACAATGCAGGATACAGGCGTGGGCGTTGAGTGCGAATTTGCATGCGACGGCATTCAGGCGCTGGAAAAACTCGGCGGGGACAGCTATCAGCCCCACCTCATCTTTATTGACATCAATATGCCCAAGATGAACGGGATGGAGTTGCTCGTGGAATTAAAGCAGAACCCGCGACTGGGGAAGACGCCCATCTACATGTACTCAACCTCCAATCAAAAGGAAATCGTGACAAAATGCATAGAACTGGGTGCCTCCGGCTTTATGAAGAAAAGCCCAGACATAGAGGAGATGCGGCGAGACTTCTCTCAACTGATCGATAGCCGTATGGCTTCCTGATCTTCCTACAATGCAAGGCGGACTCGTGGCCGGATATCGGCCTAATTGCTATGTAGCCAGCGGTTTATATTGCTTCAAATAGGTCAATATAGGACATGAAAATGCGAATATTCGAAGGGAATGTTTGGTGAAATTGTTCTATTTGAACATTTTTTAGTATTTTTGGTAAAAGCAAAAACCTGACTATTTGGCTTCTCCCTTTACCGATACCGATGATAGAATGCTCTGGCAACGCTTCCGGCAGGGAGACGAGGAGGCATTCACTTTATTGTATCAACGGTATGTGAGGGTCCTTTATAGTTACGGTAAGAAACTGATCACCGACGAAGCCGTTGTAGAAGACCTTATTCAGGATCTGTTTATTGACCTCTGGCAAAGCCGCTCCCGCCTGGCCGACGCCGAATCTCCCCGTTTTTACCTTTTCCGTTCGCTGAGGCGGCGTATTCACAGAAACTGCAACGGCCGTTTCAATGAGCCATGGGACCTGATCGACGAAGAATTTCACCCGGTTTCCCTTCCGAAAGAAAGTGAAATCATCGAATCGGAGCAGACTCAGAAACAAAAGGATGAACTTGACACGTGGCTGAAAAGTCTTCCCGGGCGGCAGTATGAAGTCATGATGCTGCGTTTCTACCAGGATTTCAGCTATTCCCAAATTTCCCAGATACTTACCATCAACGAGCAATCGGTACGAAACCTCGTGCAACGTGCTGTTTCTAAGCTTCGTCAGCTCACCATTTCGATCCTTACCTCGGGATTATTTCTGTTTTTTCTAAAATAATTCACGAAAAGTGAGTTAAACCGCCGGTCGGGCTGCTCTTTCTTGATGAGCACCATGTCAAATTTTTCATCAAATAATCATACTGATGGGTTACTATCATTACGAAGTAACTGATTTTCTGGAAGATCAATATTTCAAATCCTGGGTACTGACCCCGTCTCAGGAGACCTGTGATTTTTGGAATAGCTTTTTACTCACACACCCTGAAAAAGCCGAAGCGATAGCCGGTGCCAGGTCGGTATTACTGGGTATTCGTTCGGAAATGGAAGCGGATTTCCCAAGCGACAGACAGGTAGCCGCCATGCTCGATGAAATCCATAACCGGAAAGATTCGGCAAGCCGCTGGCGTATGCGTGGGTTATGGCTTCGTTTGGGCGCGTCGCTTTCGGCCGCCGCGGTGGTATTGATGGTGATAGGCTGGGCGCGGCAGCCCAACCGCCACGATAGCCATGTGAGCTATGAAGAGCTGGTGTCGGCCGTGGAGGCGCCGCTGGTGGAGCAAACCAACACAACCAGCTCGCCGATCCTGCTCACATTGCCGGACAGTAGTACGATCCTTTTGCAGCCGAAAAGCAGCGTAAGTTATCATAAAGACTTTGCCCAGAGCACACTACGAGAAGTATACCTGTCGGGACAGGCATTTTTTACAGTAACTAAAAACCGCCATCGCCCATTTGTGGTTTATTCCAATGAGTTGGTTACCAAAGTATTGGGTACCAGTTTTATGGTGAAGGCATTCGAAGATGCGAAACAGGTAGAGGTGTGTGTGAAAACCGGCAAAGTTTCCGTTTTCCCGCGCACGGATACGGAGGTATGTGAGGGGATCGCCAGTCCCGAGCTGGCGGGGACGATCATTACGCCGAACCAGAAAGTGCTTTTTTCACGCGAGCAAATCCAGATCCACAAAGGATTGGTCGATGAGCCGGAGATCCTGGCGTCGGCGGTGTTACCAGCGCCGCTGCTGAAATTCCAGGACATGCCGGTTTCGGAACTGCTGAACAATATCGAAGAGACCTACGGGATCGACATCGTATATGACCACCGTTTGTTCGGAGAATGTTTGCTGACGGCCTCGTTCACGACCGAGAGCCTGTATGAAAAGATGGACTTGATTTGCAAGGGCATCGAGGCGAGTTTCGAAGTGATAGACGGGAAGATGATCGTCACAGGCAGAGGATGCAACTGATACTGAAAAGAATTACAAATGCTTACAAACCTAACTAACCACCCTAAACCCAGACTGCTTCTATGATTTAACCAAACTCCCAAAAAAAGAAAGGTTGATGATGTTGCACCATCACCAACCCTGAGTTCGTCCCCAATTCGATTACATCCGTTACCAGCGGATGGAGGACTCGTTTTGCCCATTTTTCCATGTTACAAAACTTAGTAAAGTTATGAAAAAATTGTATCCTAACTATGCTTATTGGCAGATCCTTATGAGATTCAGTTGTATGCAACTCATCATTGCTGCACTCCTGACGACCGTGGCCGTGGCAGGTGTTACCGAAGCGCAGGAGGTTCTGAATAACCGCGTTACGATCCAGATGCAGAATCAGGACGTCCGTAAAGTGTTGTCAGCAATTGAAGACCAGGTTAAAGTAAAATTCCTTTATAGTTCCAATCTGATCAAGGCGGAGCGCAAGGTGAGTGTGAATGTAAAGCAGGAACAACTCGGCTCTGCATTGAAAGCCATTCTCGCGCCGCTGGACCTTGATTTTGAGGTTTCGGGTAAACAAATCATTCTGAAAAGAGTGAAACTGCCGATCGAGCGGCTCAACCCGCAAAGCTTCAAATCAGAAACCGTGGACAGGACCATTTCCGGTACTGTCACCGACAAAGATGGTTCATTCCTGCCCGGCGTTTCCGTGGTCGTGAAAGGTACTGCCCGCGGTACAGGCACGGATGCACAGGGGGTATTTAAAATTGATGCGCCGGATGGGAACGTGACGCTCACATTCAGTTTTGTGGGCTTTGCCTCGAAGGACGTGGACGTGGCGGCCAACCAGAGCACGCTCGATGTAACCCTCACCCAGGACGAAAAGCTCCTCAACGAAGTGGTAGTGGTGGGTTACGGAACCGCAAGCCGCAAAGACCTGACCGGCGCCGTTTCGATCGTAAAAGTGGCAGAACTGACCGAACAGCCTAACTCCAACCTCAGCAACCAGCTCCAAGGCCGCGCCTCGGGTGTGACCGTGCTTACTTCCGGACAGCCGGGCCAGGCGCCTCAGATCCGTATCCGCGGTATCAACTCATTCGGGAACAACACGCCATTGTTTGTGGTGGACGGTGTGCCTACGCAGGACATCAATAACCTCAACCCGAACGACGTTGCCTCGATGCAGGTATTGAAAGACGCGGGTTCAGCTTCCATTTATGGTTCGCGGGCGTCTAACGGTGTCGTGATTATCACCACCAAACGCGGGCAGGGTAAAGTGAAAGTGAGCTATGACATGTTCTATGGAACGCAAACCGTTCCGAAAGGCAATGTGTATGATATCCTTTCGCCTCAGGGTATGGCCGATCTGAAATTTCTTGCGCTCAAAAACTCAGGCGCGACGATCAACGATCCGCAGTACGGCAGCGGAGAAACGCCCGTTCTGCCCGACTACATCGTGCCTACCGGAGCCAAAGAAGGCAGCGTGGACTTCACGAAATATTATGTGAACCCCAACTACACCGACAAAGCGGATATGGACTCGTTCTATCGCATTGTGAAGGCCAACAAAGGAGGCACCGACTGGTTCCACGAAGTGTTCAAGAACGCGCCGATCCAGAGCCACAACCTTTCGGTGAGCGGTGGCGGCGAGCAGGGTAACTACCTGTTCTCGTTCAACCACTTCAACCAGCAAGGGAACCTGATGAACACCTATCTGAAACGCTACACGATCCGCGCCAACAGCCAGTATAATGTAACGAAGTATATCCGGGTAGGTGAGAACATCGCGCTCACACTCGTGAACAACCCGCGTACAGGCATCCTCGAAGAAGGAGGAGGTATCGGTATGGCTTACCGCATGCAGCCGATTATTCCAGTGTATGATATTCAGGGCAACTATGCCGGTTCTTTCGGTAGCGGTTTGGGTAATGCAAAAAACCCCGTCGCGATCCGCGACCGCGCACGCAACAACCGCGGTATTACCAACAACTTGTTCGGGAACATGTACGCGGAAGTAGATTTTCTCAAAGATTTCAACTTCCGTACCAGCTTCGGTGGAGGCCAGTTTACCTATGCAGAGAACACATTTTCTTATCCAGAATGGGAGAACTCCGAAAACGTGACCACCAACTCCTACTCGGAGCGCGTGAACTCCGGCTATAACTGGACCTGGACCAACACCGTTACTTACGAGCATTCGTTCAATAACAAGCACAATGTGAAAGTGCTTTTGGGTACGGAGGCTTATAACAGCACCTACCGCGAAGTGGGCGGTTCAACCCAGAGCTATTTCTCTTTTGACCCCAATTATACCAGCCTTTCTACCGGTTCAGGAACACCTACCAACTTCTCGAACCGTTCTGCGGATGCATTATTCTCCTATATCGGCCGTATCGACTATAATTTCAAAGACAAGTATCTCCTGAGCGGTACGTTGCGCCGGGATGGTTCGTCGCGTTTTACATCGCAATATGGCTGGTTCCCGGCTGTGAGTGCGGGATGGCGATTGAAAGAGGAAGCATTCATGAGAAGCGCTACCTGGCTTACCGACCTGAAAATCCGCGGTGGATGGGGTATTATGGGTAACCAGTTCAACGTGGACCCTGCCAATGCATTTACTACCTACGGGCAGAACAGAAGCTTTGCATTCTACGATATCAAAGGAACCGGCAACAGCACAGTATTGGGCTTCCAGCGCACCCGCGTAGGTAACCCGAACGCGAAATGGGAGGGTAACATCAACTCCAACATCGGTATCGATGCGTCGCTGTTCAACGGAGCGATCGATTTCACGATCGACTACTATCAGAAAAATATCGACGACCTTTTGTTCTCACCTGAGCTCGCAGGTACCGTCGGCCAGGGTACGGCACCTGCTGTGAACATTGGTAAAATGAAGAACAAGGGTATCGATATGTCGATCTATGGTGAGAAAACCATTGCTAAGGATCTGAAACTGAATGCAACCGTGACCCTCACGACTTACAACAACAAGATCGTGAAAATCACCGACGGCGTGAGCTATTTCGACCAGGAAGGCCGTCGTTTCAATGGTAGCACGATTGTCCGTAATGCCGTAAACCATTCGATCGGCCAGTTCTTCGGTTATAACATTGTAGGTTTCTGGAACAGCCAGGCGGAAATCGACGCAGCAAATGCCCAGGCCGCTGAAAAGAGCGGTAACCCGGCAGCGGTTTATCAGAACGAGGTGAAAGTGGGACGCTTCCGCTACGAGGATGTGAATGGCGATGGCATTATCACGGCCGACGACCGTACTTTCCTCGGTAATCCAAGCCCTAAATTCAGCTATGGTTTGAATATCGGTGCGACTTACAAAAACTTCGATTTTGGTATATTCCTCTACGGTGTACAGGGCAACCAGATCTGGAATAACCTGAAATGGTGGCACGACTTCTACACCAACTTCCAGGGTGCGAAAAGCAACACGGCGTTGTACGATTCATGGAGACCAGATCACATGAACGCGACCGCGCCGATCCAGGAGAACACAGGGTCATTTAGTACCACCAACGTACCTAACTCTTACTACGTGGAGAATGGCTCTTACCTGCGCGCGAAAAACGCCCAGATTGGCTACACCTTGCCGAAACACCTGACCCAGGCCTTGAAAATCGATCGCCTGCGTGTGTATGTGCAAACCGCCAACCTGTTCACAATCACCAAATATTCCGGTCCGGACCCAGAGGTTGGACAAAGCCAGGTGTCTGGTTCTACGGCATTTGGTTTGGATGAGGGCGTTTACCCGAACACGCGCCAGTTCCTGGTTGGTTTAAACCTGACATTCTAATTCACTGTATATAAAAACAGAAAGAGATGAAGACATTTAGATTTTCAAAAATAGCGCTGGTCGCGATTTTCGGTCTGATTTCGTATTCCTGCAAAGAGAGTTTTCTGGACAAACCTGCATTGGGCTCGTTGAGCGATGCTCAGCTGAGCACCAAAGCGGGGGTGCAGAGCTTGCTCGTAGGCGCTTATGCCGCATTGGATGGTAACGGGGTAGGGGCTGCCAGCGCATGGGATGCCGCTGCCGACAACTGGATTTACGGCAGTATCGCCGGCGGAGATGCCAAAAAAGGAAGCGACGGGGCCGACCAGCCGGGTATCAACTCCATTATGATTTACAGCGCCGGGCCCAGCAACGGGTTTTTCAATAGCAAGTGGCGGGCTGCCTATGAAGGGATCAACCGCGCAAATACCGTGCTGAAATTCATCCCGCTGGTAACATCAGGTATTACCGATGCCGAGAAAACGGACTACACGGCACAGGCCCGCTTCCTGCGTGGACATTACTATTCGGAATTGAAGAAAATGTTCAATATGGTGCCCTGGGTTGACGAACAAACGCCAGACCCCGCGGCCGTAAAGAATGATATCGACATTTGGTCGAATATTGAAGCGGATTTCAAGTTTGCGATGGACAACCTTCCTGCTACACAATCGGAAGTAGGCCGTGCAAACAAATGGGCTGCTGCGGCTTACCTGGCAAAAACTTTTCTGTACGAGAAGAAGTATCCGGAAGCAAAAACCATTTTTGACCAGGTGATCGCGCAGGGGGTTACCAGCAATGGTTTGAAGTATGATCTGTTGCCTAAATACCAGGACAACTTCGACGCGGCGCAAAAGAATCTTGCCGAGTCGGTTTTCGCAATCCAGATGGCTGCCAACGACGGTACCAACACCATCGACAATGCCAACACCGGCGGTATGCTGAATTTCCCGTATAACTCACCGTTCCGTTGCTGCGGTTTCTACCAGCCGAGCCTGGATCTTGCGAACTCATTCCAGACCGACGCCAATGGTTTGCCCAAAGTGGATGGTTACAATGCAACTACTTTGAAAAACGATATGGGCATCAAATCCGACGCGGCATTCACGCCGGATGCTACTACTGCACTCGACCCGCGTATCGACTGGACGGTAGGTCGTCGCGGTATTCCTTTCCTTGACTGGGGTAATCACCCGGGTCAGTCGTGGATCCGCGACCAGAGCTATGCAGGCCCTTATTCACCTAAAAAGAACATCTATTGGCAGGCCACTCAGGACAAATATTCGGATCAGCATTCATGGGCGCCGGGTACAGCTATCAACATTCAGGTGATCCGTTTCGCCGACGTATTGCTGATGGCTGCGGAAGCGGAAGCGCAGCAGAACAACCTCGCGAAGGCGCAGGAGTATGTGAACCGCGTGCGCGCACGCGCAGCAAAGCCTGAAAGCTGGGTGTATACCTACGCCGACCCGGCCAAGCCGATGGGTGGATTTACCAAGACACCCGCTGCGAATTACAAAATTGCTCAATACCCTGCCGGCGCTTTTGCCGCAAAAGGAAAAGAGGGCGCGTTGGCAGCCATTTATTTCGAGCGCAAACTTGAACTCGCGATGGAAGGCCACCGCTTCTTCGACTTATCGCGATGGGGCATTGCCGAGCAGACTTTGAACGCCTACATCGCTTTTGAAGGCAAGATTACGCCGGACGTGCGAGGGGGCAAGTTCCTGAAAAATGTGAATGAGTACTTCCCGATCCCGCAGCGTCAGATTGACCTTAGCACGAAAAATGGGGTATCGTCATTGAAACAGAATCCCGGTTATCAATAACAAGCTAATACCAGACGCGGCGATCTTCGCCGGAGGGGCAGTTCAGAACTGCCCCTTTTTGTTTATAATAGAAGAATTATTGATCGGGTCTATGAAATTATCTAAGTGGCTTCCGGCATTACCGACCGGAGTTTTTATCGCGGCAGTGTGTATACAAGCCTGCGGCACATCAGGCCGGTCGGGTGACGCCGGGCTGACGGGTGAAATGGCCGAGGGACGGGATGCGGCCCAAAAGCATTGCAGTACTTGCCATTTGCCGGTCGATCCCGGATTGCTCGATAAGGATACCTGGAAAAACCGGGTGCTGCCGGTGATGGCACAGTACTTCGGGATCGAGGTGTGGCAGCGAAACCAGTATTTTGCCACTGAAAATTCGGCCATGCCCATTACGGACTGGATGAAGATCGTTGCCTACTACGATTCCCTCGCGCCCGCGCAACTGGATGGGCCGCACCCGGCCCAGCCGGTACGTGCGGAATGGGCGGGTTTCACCCTCAAAAAGCCTGCCGACGACACATCCCGGCTGGCTACTACCACGATGGTCGCGATCGACAGCGCGGGCCAGGCGATTTATACGAGTAGTTCCGAATTACCTGCGCTGGTGCGCTGGAATCATGATTTCAGTGAAAAAATAAAAAGCCCGCTGACTTCGCCGGCCATGCATATGCTGTTCAGCGAAGGGCATCCGGTAGTGACGGCGGTGGGGGAAATGCGCGCCTATGACGTAACTCGTGGAGAGCTTTATCGGGTGGAACCGTCCGGGTTGGAGCCGGTACCTTTTATCGCCGGCTTGCGCAGACCGCTGCAAACCTCAGCGGCGGACTTTAACCGGGATGGGAGAACGGATTATGTCGTGTCTGCATTCGGGCACAACCAGGGCGGGCTGTATGTGTTCCGGCAAATGCATGACGGAAAATTTGAAAAGGCCGCCATTCGCGAAGTGGCGGGTGCAACCCAGTCGGTAACAGGCGATTTCAATGCAGATGGCTGGCCCGACATCATTGCCCTGTTCGCGCACGCACAGGAGGGTATCTGGCTTTTTACGAATGATCACAAAGGCGGATTTACCGAAAGAGAGCTGCTGCGTTTCCCGCCGGTATATGGTTCATCCAGCTTCCAGCTCGCCGATTTCAACGCCGATGGCCAGCCCGATATGCTCTACACATCCGGCGACAACAGCGATTATTCCCGTATTCTTAAACCTTACCATGGCATTTATATTTTCCTGAATAAAGGAGATTTTAAGTTTGAGCAAAAATGGTTTTACCCTGCCAACGGCGCTACCAAAGCAATGGCCGCGGATTTCGATGGCGACGGCGATCTCGATATTGCTTCCATCGCATTCTTCGCTGACCTTATTCATAATCCGGGTGAGAAATTCCTGTATTTTCAAAATGAGTCGACCAAGCCAGCTTTGAAATTTCAGCCGTTTTCGCCTCCTATTTCACAGCATGGGCGCTGGATTTGTATGGATGTAAAAGATTGGGATGGAGATGGCGATCCGGACGTTGTGCTGGGCAACTACTCGCGCGGGTTTTTGAATCAGGATGAAGTGAAGGCAGACTGGAATGTATATTTGCCGTTTATAGTGCTGCAAAACGACATCACGCCCACGGCAAAGCATTAACACAAAAAAGCACAGACCAACCGGCCTGTGCTTTTTCTCTTACCAAGTACTATTTATCTAACTATGATTACCTTCTGCACCCGTTGGCTGCCGTCGGCCAAAGTGAGCTTCACGGTGTAAATGCCCGGAGCCAGTTTGCTGACGTCAAGCCCTTCCGGGGTGACGGCCTTGCGGTCGATTACTTTTATGCCCGCTGCATTGTGCAGGACAACAGACTTCACTTTTGCAAAATCCTTGAATTTCAATCGGTCGCTGGCCGGGTTAGGATAAGCGGCAAGCATTCCATTGCCATCAAATTCTACGCTCAGAATGCGGCTGTATGCGAATGGGGCATCCTGACCATCCGCGGCGCGGTCGACCATTTTGAGACGGTAGTAGTTCAGTCCTGCTGCCGGTGCCTGATCCACGAAATCGTATTTACGCAATACGCTGCTTTCGCCATGCGAGGCTTTGGTACCGATGGTCATCCAGGTTTTCGAGTCGGAGCTGCGCTCGATTTCGAAGCGGTCGCTGTTGACTTCTTCGGAGGTGTTCCAGTTGAGGAGCGCCGTGTTGCCGGCTTCTTTGGAAACCGAGAAGGAGACCAGCTTAACCGGTAGTCCGCATTCTTGTTCTGTCCGGACAGTCAGTAAAGCCGAACCGGATGTGAGTGTACACAAATCACTGTCACTATCCACGACCACGCGGTAGCGGTTGCCGCTCCATACGGTGTTGGCCGGCGAAAGCCGCAATGTATCCGAATTGGCACCCGAATAGGTTCCGTTCGCGTCGGTTGCACCACCAGGGGCCAGGTTTGTCCAGGTATTACCGCCATCGGTGCTTACCTGCCATTGGTACAGGAGCGTGCCGGTGCCGGTGGCTGTTACCGCGAACGTAGCAGTAGTACCCTCGCACACAATCTGGGTTTCCGGATTGGGCTTGGTGAGCTCGATATCACAAAGCGTTGCCGTCACACAGTTCGCGCCGTCGTTGCTGTTGGACGGGATGGAAGTTGACATATAGCTGGCTGAATTGGTAACCGGGTCTATTTTGTAAAAACGGCCGGATTCGTTATGGAACGCGTACAGTTTGCCTGTTGCATCGGCGAAAACAGCTCCGAAGCTGCTATTGCCGGGCAGGCCCGACACCGGCGTACCGCCAACGGTAACCGCACCGGTAAGCGGGTTAATGGTCGAAATGCGGGCGTCGGTAGTGAATCCGTAGATCAACTGCGTCGAAGGCAGATAGGCAAAATCGGCTCCGCCGAATGGTGCGCTCAATGCTACCCCATAGGTTGGCCCGGTTTGAAGCGCGAAGCCGTTGGTAGGATCAACCAGTTTGAGGTAAGTCGAAGGACGGTTCGGGTCGACATCGATCACATAGAAGCTCGGTGTGCTAGTCTGATAGATCATCATATAGCCGTTAGGCAACTCCACGCCGACATTGAAACCACCGGATGCCGGCAGATTTGCGATCGGATATTCCACTGTACCGCCCTCGCGATCGATCTGTACAATGCTGTTGGTACCGTTTCTGGTTGCCCATAGCATATTGTCGGCAGAGTTGTAAATCAACGAATTGACATACATAGGCAGCGGGGAGATTTCGTTGCGCGTACCGGTATTCACATTGTATGCGTAGAGTGTGGAAACAGGTTCTCCGGCAGCGGCCGCCACCTGGTAGGTGATACCATCTGCGCAATCGAAAGGCAGGTTTTCAAGAATGGAATTCGGGCAACTGGCTCCGTCGTTGCTGTTTGAGGTAATGCTGGTCGAAAGCTGCGTCGAGGTAGCTGCGGTGGGGTTAATGCGGTGGAATGTGCCCGGATCGTTGGCAAATGCGTAAAGTTTTCCGCTCGGGTCCGCAAATACCGCGCCGAAAGTGGTGTTGGTCGGCAGGCTCGCTACTACCGAGCCAACGTTGGTTGCACCGGAAACATGGTTGAGCGTTACAAGTCTGGCACTGGTTGATTCTACCCCGTAAACCAGGCCTGTAACGGGTTCATACACGAGGTCTGCTACGTTGACAGCGGCGCTCAAAGCTTTGCCGTAAGGCGCTGCTGCCTGCAATGCGTAGCCATTGGCCGGATCTACCAGCCGCAGATAAGTCGGACGGGCCGGGTTGATATCGATTACGTAATAGCGCGGCTGATTGCTGACATAGAGCAGCATATAGCCTCCCGGTAAAGAAGCCCCCACGTTGTAGCTGGTAACCGGTAGGTTCGCAATCGGGTATTCCAGCAGCGTACCATCAGCCCCAATGCGGACGATTGAGTTGGTGCCGTTTTTGGTAGCCCAGAGGGTATTGTCTACTTCGCTGTAAATAAGTGAATTCACCAGCGAAGTGAGCGGTGCGATCTGCGTTCTTACCCCGGTAACCACGTTGTAAGCATACAGCGTGGAAACAGTTTCCCCACCGGCTGCCGCAACCTGATAGGCGACACCGTCTTCACAGGTAAATGGCGTAATACAGCCCGTGATTGTAATGGGCTGGCTTACAGGTCCTGTACAGCCGTCGTTTTCAAAACGGGCATAATAGGTGCCTGCGGGGGCCTGTGTAGGATCTGCGACCAATGTGGCTGGCGAAGGAGTATTCGAAGTATAGAAACGCAGGGTGCTGCCTGCCGGCGGGGTGTCCAGTACCAAACGGTTCAGGTCATAGGTTGTTGCCGGGCAAATCGGTGCTTCGGTACCGGCGCGAAGGGTAGGAGCGCCGGGTACCGCGTAGATCTGCAATCTCACAGCAGAAGAAGGCGCGGTACAAAGGTTACCGGTGATCTGGCAACGGAACCGGTAGTTGTTCCAGCCGGTGGTAGAAGGTGTGACGGTCAGGGTGTCGTTGCCGCCGCCGGAATAGCTGCCATTGGCTCCGGTGAACGGGGTGGTTTGCATATTCACCCAGTTGTTGCCGCCGTCGGTGCTGAGTTGCCATTGGTAGGTGAAAGGGCCGTTACCCGTCGGTGCTACTGAAAACGAGGTCGTGGTTCCTGCGCAAATGGTCGTGTCCTGAGCGGCGGTCTGCACATTGTTATCGCATTCCACGAATGCGTTAGGACAGCTCGCTGCATCATTACCGCCCGAAGGGGTGCTGCCGGAGATGAAGGAAGCCGTGTTGGCAGCAGGGTCGATCCGGTAAAACCCGCCCGTAGTGTTGTTGAATGCGTACAATTTACCGGTAATGTCGCTGAACATCCCGCCGTATGGAGCCGCCGGCAATCCTGTAACGGCCGCTGGGTTGGTCGTTACGGCGCCGGTTGTGGGGTTAAGCGTCTGGACAACACCGTCCGGTGTGATGCCGTAGGCCAGGCCTGTCGAAGCCAGATAGGCGATGTCGGAGATATTTAAAGGTGCGCTGACGGTTGTCCCGTAATTGGGGCCGGTTTTCAATGCGTACCCGTTCGTCGGATCGACCAGTTCCAGGTAAGTCGCGCGTGAAGGATCGACGTCGATCACATAATATTCCGTGGCGTTGGTGCTATAAACAAGCATATAGGCATTCGGGAGCTCCACCCCTACATTGAAAGCGGATGCCGGAAGGTTCGCGATGTTGAATACCACCGTTCCCGCGCCGGGACCAATCCGGACGATTTCGGAACTGGTGCTGGAGATGGTTCCCCATAGCATGTTGTTGGGGGCGGTGCTGTAAATCAACGAATTGATTCCGTAAGTTGTGGCGCCGCCGACCTGGGTGCGTACGCCTGAACTGACATTGTAGCTATATAGCGATGAGACTGACTGTCCTGCGGGCACCGCAACCTGATAGGCTATACCGTCGAGGCAGCCGAACTCGCCCTGCTGTCCCATCCTGAAATTCTGGTTTGCCATGTTGGTGGCCTGGTTCGTGAGCGCGATTTCGCCCAAGAGCGGAGCATTGGCCTGGTTGGCCGTGTTGCTTGGGCCCACTACATCTTCGGCCACGTAATAGGTACCGGGGATGCGGTTACCACTGATGTTGGTCGCTGTATTGGTGAGTACAAGCTTGTGGCCCGTCAGGTTGTTGGGCAGGCCGGTAAACGAATAACCACCGGCAGGGCCTACCTGGGTGGAAGCGATAATGGCGCCGGTGGCATTGTTGACGACATTGACGTACATCGTACCGCCAAAATCGGTTCCGGTTTCTGCGGCGTCAACGACGCCGTCATTGTCGGCGTCGATCCAGACGGTCCCGGTAATGTTGACCGCTATGGCCGCTCCATAGCACAGCACCCCCATCAGCAGGAAAAGTGCTCTGATCAATAGATTTTTGTTCATAAAGCGTTTGATTAGGTGAAAAAATTAGGGATTGAAAGTTCATCGTTTGGCCGCGCCGCGCAGGCCGGGCCGCGCAGGCCGCGCCGCACAGCTGAGGCCTCGCAAGTCGGGCTTTGAAGGTCGAGCTTCGCAGACAAGGTCCGACTCCCTCGCCTGAGGCGGCAAATGTTCCGGGATTAAAATATGTTGGCTTGGTGAAGACGGAATCGGTGAGCCCGGATGTAACTCGCAGACAAATATCGAATTAAATGTTAATGAGACATGCTCGAATTTGTAGAGATGGTTCTACAAATAGAGGTTTGTTGTGTAGAGTATTTTTTGTAAGAAAATGCGCGGAAGGTGTAGAAGGAATTGCTTGAAAGGGCGGCCGACGATTGAGGGTACTTTCGTTCAATGTGTTTGAGCAATCTTGAAACAGGCATTATGGCAAACCGTTTGAGGCAATCGCTATCTAAGAGTATAGTGGTAACCTCGGAGTAAGCGGTCGATCTCGCGTGCGCCTGAGGGCTAATTTTGTATTGCCGCCCGGCCCTGACGGCAGGCGATCAGGAGTGGCTTCCTGTGAGGGCCAGGTGTGAAGTATTCATACCATCAAACACAATGAAATCATGTCAAAGACAACGTGGAATGTAGATGTAGCGCATTCAGAAGTTCAGTTTAAAGTGAAGCACCTGGTTATCTCGACTGTAACCGGCTTCTTCCGCAATTTCAGCGGGTCGGCATCGACGGACGGCGACAGTTTCGAGAACGCCAACGTCAATTTCACCATCGACGTAAACAGTGTGGATACCGGTCAACCCGGCCGTGACGAGCACTTGCGCAATGCCGACTTTTTCGAAGCGGAGAAATACCCTGAGTTCAGCTTTGTTTCTACCTCTCTTAAAAAAGATAAAGGCGATTTGTACAAACTCGTAGGCGACCTCACGATCAAAGGCGTCACCAAAGAGGTGGAACTCGCAGCCGAATACGGCGGTACCGAGCGCGATCCATGGGGAAATACCAAAGTGGGCTTCGAAGTAAGCGGCACGATCGACCGCAAGGAGTTCGGCGTGACATTCAACTCGCTCACCGAAACCGGCGGCCTTGCATTGGGGGAGAATATCAAAATACTGGCCAATATCCAGCTGGCGAAACAGGCATAACAGCCATTATTTAGAGTAGCTGATGTGCGAGAGGGTGTCCTGTTTCGGGGCGCCCTCTTTTCCTGTACATGCTTTTTAATTTAATTTGCTACCCTATTAAATTGACAGAATATTCCCGCACCCTGTTTATATGCAAATCGAGATTAAGAATAAACTGAACGACAATGAGTTGTTTCGGATCAAAAGAATGAAAGAGGTGATCAAAACCACTCATCCGCACGGTCATAAGGAATATCTCGAAATCATATATCTCACACAGGGCGAAGGGCTGCATCAAATCGATCACCATCGTTTTCCGGTAAGCGGCAACAGCCTGTACCTCGTCATGCCGGGACAGATCCATAACTGGGAACTGACGGCCATTCCCAAAGGATTTGTGATTATGGTGCAAAAAGATTTTCTGCTGGGGCACCCGCTTTATGACGCACTTTTCCAGACTTTCCCCCTGGTATTCAGCAGCGGTTACCGTCTCGAAAACGCGGGAGCAACTTTCCAGGGGATTTTTGAGAGCATTGAAAATGAATATGCTGCGCGGCAGTCAAATTATGAAGCTATCGTGCAGACTTATCTGTTACTGTTGTTCAATTTGCTCAAACGCGAAGCGCACATGGACCGCAGCCAGCCCGAACCTCCTCTGCTCAAATCCTTCTTTGAACTGGTAGCGGTACATTACAGAACCATGCACGAAGTAGCCTGGTATTCCGGCGAACTGAATGTGACGCCCAAAACATTGAATGCCAATTGCCGTAAGTTCCTCGATAAGACGGCCGGGGCGGTAATCAACGAGAAGCTGACGGCGGAAAGCAAGCGTCTGCTGCTATATTCACAGGCGAACCTGGGCGAGATTGCCTATGAGCTTGGTTTTACAGACCCGTCGCATTTCAATAAGTTCTTCAAAAGACAAACCGGCGTTTTGCCGAGTGTTTACCGGAAGGGGATTTCCTAGATATACCAGTTTTAGGACTGAAAGTACAAAAGTCTACTGATTTCGTAGGGTTATTTTTGCCGCATCACGCATC
>DATMSL010000689.1:0-7790 GCA_035565435.1 Dyadobacter sp.
ATCAATTAGAATTTTGGATAGAAATTAAGTGGTTCTGTCTGGTGATGAACACGTTTGATAATTGGAAAAAAGCGTGAAGGAAGTCAGCTATCCGTGGCTAGGAACAGGATTTTGACCCCCGAAAAGAAAGGATGGATTGGCGTTAGCATGGCCAGCAGGTTTAGAGAACGTTTTTTTGTAAACAATCGGTGACATTAGTGGGCTGCGTATAAGCTTCCCCGTTGTCTGATTGTACTTATTAAGGATTAAAATGAGGGAATAGTTTCCTATCTCGTTGAAAAAAACAGGTAGCGCACCATGAATTCTTTAAAATGTATAATTTTAAAAGAGAATTGTGCCGTGTTAGGACATTTCAAAGGCTTTTGCTGTGCGTAAAAATTACGCATTAGGGCTTTCTTCCGTGCGTGTTTCATGCTGCGGCCAGATCTTTTCGATCAGCCCTGCGAAAATGATCACCAGCACACAGCCAATCAGATTCAGCCAGAGAAAGGCCGTCAGATCGATCACATAACTGACGATCACGAATATTTCTCCGATAATGCTGCCAAAGAAAACCGCCCGGCTGCCGATCCTTTTGAAATAGAATGCGACCAGGAATATGCCTAGAATCGTCCCGTAAAACAGCGAGCCCAGGATGTTGACTGCTTCGATCATACTTCCCAGCCGCGAGGCATATTGCGCGACCGCAATACAGAATACGCCCCAGAAAAAAGTCGCCCAGCGCGAGGCGGCCACGTAATTACGGCCGTTCTCGTCTTTACGCACGATCCTTTTGTAAATGTCAACGATTGTGCAGGAAGCCAGTGAGTTATAGGCCGCCGCCACCGAGCCCATCGAGGCCAGCAGTATCACCGCAATGAGCAGACCTACCATACCCGCAGGAAGGTAGTCGATCACAAAGCGGAGGAAAATGTAGTTTACATCGTTGGTATCACCTCCGTTGGCTTTGGAGAGCACCGCTGCCGCTTCTTTGCGCACATCCTTCACCTTGCTTTCCAGGCCTGCCAGAGCGCTGCGGGAGGCCGCAATCGCTTGCTGATCGTTCTTGCGGATAGCCTCCGTAAGGGCCATGACTTGCGGGCGCTTTACGGCCTGGATTTGTTCATGCTGCTTTTCCAATGCTGCATATTCGGTCGCATAGGGGCTGGATTTGACATGATCGACAGCGGTTTGATTGAAGAAAAGCGGCGGCGTGGTAAACTGGTAGAATGCAAATACGAGCACACCCACCAAAAGGATCAGAAACTGCATTGGGATTTTAAGAAGGCCATTCATGGCCAGCCCCAGTTTGCTTTGGCCTTGCGAGCTGCCGGTTAGAAAGCGGCCCACTTGCGACTGGTCGGTGCCAAAATAGGAGAGCTGTAAGAAGAAGCCGCCGATCAGCCCCGACCACACATTATACCGGTTGTTCAAATCGAAGGTAAAGTCAATCAAATTGACCTTGCCCATCTTGCCGGCCACATGCAGCGCATCGGTAAAGGAGACCTGCTCGGGCAGGAACTTTACCACCATCACACCGGCCACGACCATGCCGATGGTGATAATGCCCATTTGCTGCAAATGTGTATGAGAAACGGCCCGCGAACCTCCCAGTGTAGTATAAAGAATCACCACGCCGCCTGAAATGATGTTGGTCCAGGTAATGTCCCAGCCCAGAATAGCCGAAAGGATCAGTGAGGGGGCATAAATGGAAAGTCCGGTGGATAAACCGCGCTGCAACAGGAATAAAAATGCCGTGAGCGCACGCGTACGCAGGTCAAAGCGGCCTTCGAGGAATTCGTAGGCGGTGAATATTTTAAGCTTGCCGAATTTAGGCACGAATGTCACGCATAATACCACCATCGCCAAAGGTAGCCCGAAGTAAAACTGCACAAAGCGCATGCCGTCGGTATAGGCCTGACCGGGAGCGGAAAGAAAGGTAATGGCGCTGGCCTGGGTTGCCATCAGCGATAATGTCACATGGTACCAGGGCATGGACTGGCCGGCAAGCAGGAACGAATCCATCGTGTGCTTTTCACGGCTGCGGTAGATTCCGTAAAGTACTACAAATAGGAGGGTAAGCGAAAGAACAATCCAGTCGAGTGTGCTCATTGAAAATGGGTCATAAATAAATAGAAGAGGACAATTTGCAATGCGAGCATGCCTATCAGCAGAATGTACAGCTGTTTCCAGCTATTGACAAATGGGGGCAGCCCGTCGCGGTCCTGCGAGCTATTTTCTTTTTTTATGATCATCGTTCGACTCGAAAGGTTTAGTACTGAAAAACGGCCGGGTATCGTACCACAAGCAAAAGTAGAACGGTTTTGACATACTTTTAGCATGTAAAAATGTTAACGAAGCGTTAACGGTAGCTATATCCGTCACTTGGCCGGACAGGACAGAACAGGCTAGTTGACTAGTTTATAATTATTTATTTTCCCGCAATATTACAATCCTAAACGCCAAAACGATCTACTTGTGAAAAATTACCTGTCCTTCCTTTCATTTTTTCTGTGCGTCTTTGCCTTCAAAGCCTTTGCGCAGGAGCTTTCAGGTTTCGGATCATCCAGCGGGGGACTACCACCCATTTTCGACAACAGTTATGATGCTCAGAAGGATTCGAGAATCAGGCAGTATCTATCTCCCAAACGCATTGTGTGGATGTCTGACCGCAGTGGCGCCAGTGTGGTGGATGCTTCCAACCTGCTCAGGAAAGGTACTGGCCAGGCGGATCTGGTTCACAGCAGCTTCGCAAAGCTGATCAGCAAGGAAGGCCAGACGCCGGGGATATTGTTTGATTTCGGAAAAGAGATACAAGGAGGCATCCAGATCGTGACCGATCAGCCCGCGGACCACAATCCGATCCGAATCCGCATTCGTCTGGGCGAATCGGTCAGCGAGGCCATGTCTGATATCGACACCATTCAGGGGGCAACCAACGACCACGCGATGCGCGATTTCACAATTCAGGTGCCCTGGCTGGGCGTCATGCAGGTAGGAAGCTCCGGTTTCCGCTTCGCCCGGATTGACCTGGTGGATCCGGATCGTGAGCTGCAATTGAAAGAAGTACGCGCTATTTTCGAATACCGCGATATTCCCTACCTGGGCTCCTTTAAAAGTAACGACGAGCGCCTGAACACAATATGGAACACTGGCGCCTACACGGTGCATTTGAACATGCAGGAATATCTCTGGGACGGTATCAAGCGCGACCGTTTGGTGTGGGTAGGGGATATGCACCCTGAGGTGATGACGATCAACACTGTATTTGGTAAAAATGAAGTCGTGGCCAAAAGCCTGGATCAGGCCCGCGACATTACGCCGTTGCCAGGATGGATGAACGGCATTAGCGCCTATTCGATGTGGTGGGTGCTCATTCACCGGGATTTATATAAAAATCAGGGTGACTTGGAATATCTGCGCAAGCAGCAAAAATATCTTGTCGCGCTGCTCGATCAGCTCATGGAGAAAACCAAAGACAACAAGGAAGACCTGGATGGCACGCGGTTTCTGGACTGGCCATCGAGCGAAAATCCGAAAGGCATTCACGCCGGCTTGCACGCAATGATGATTATGACGCTGGAAGCCGGCGCAGAGCTTTGCCAGATCCTGGACGAGCCCGCGCAGGCCGTGCGCTGCAAAACGATGGCAACCCAGATGAAAATGTATGTCCCCGATGCGAACGGCTCCAAACAAGCGGCAGCGCTGATGGCTCTGGCGGGGCTCATACCTGCCGAAAAAGCCAATACTGATGTAATTGCCGTAGGCGATTGCGAGCGTTTTTCGACATTCTACGGCTATTATATGTTGCAGGCCAAAGCCAAAGCGAAGGACTACACCGGCGCGTTGAACTGTATCCGCAATTACTGGGGTGGTATGCTTGATATGGGCGCGACCACATTCTGGGAGGATTTCGATCTGGCCTGGACCAAAAATGCCGCGCCCATCGACGAGCTCGTTCCGGATGGAAAAGACGACATTCACGGGGATTTTGGCGCTTACTGCTATAAAAAACTCCGCCATAGCCTTTGTCACGGCTGGGCTTCGGGACCCACTTCCTGGCTTTCTGAGCATGTGCTGGGGGTGAGCATTGTCGAAGCGGGCTGCAAAACGATCCGCATTCAGCCCAACCTGGGCGACTTGCAATGGGTAGAAGGTACTTACCCGACACCGATGGGCGTGGTCAAAATCCGGCACGAGAAGCAGACTGATGGTACGGTCAAATCCAAAATCGATGCGCCCAAGGGTGTGAAAGTGTTGCGTTAAGATTTAATTCGCTTTTTTATGAAAAGAAATATGCTGTCGGTTATGTTGGTATTAACTACTCTTACGGCAACCGCAAAGGGACTCGTGCCCGCTTACCTTCGCTGTGAATACAAAGAATCACCAGTGACTGATGTCCTTCACCCGCGCCTGAGCTGGGAGCTGTCGGCAGCTGAAAATAATCAGGTGCAAACCGCCTATCAGATTCTGGTTGCATCCTCTGTCGAAAAACTCACAGAGAACAACGCCGATTTGTGGAATTCCGGGAAAATAGCTAGTCGCCAAACTGCGCAGATCGAATACGCTGGAAAGCGGCTCGAATCGCGCACGGTTTGCTACTGGAAAGTGCGGAGCTGGGACAAAAATGGTACGTCGGGAGAATGGAGCAAGCCCTCGCAATGGGAGATGGGGCTGCTGGATAAATCGGAATGGAAAGCAGCATGGATTGGCCTGGACCTGGACCGTTTAGGTAAGGGTGAAGTGTATCATCTGCCTCCTGCTCCTTACCTGCGCAAGGAAATAACGATCCGCGGCGGGGTCAGAAAAGCGCGGCTATATGTTACTGCATTGGGCCTATATGAGTTTAGTATTAATGGGAAAAAGGCTGGTGACGCGTTTCTGACGCCCGGCTGGACGGATTACGACAAGCGGGTTTATTACCAGACCTACGATGTGACCGGCGATTTGAAAGCGGGTAAAAATGCATTGGCCTCGCAGTTGTCTTATGGCTGGTACGCGGGTTATCTGGGATATTCTTTGCTAGTCAAAAATCCGGTGGTACGCGCATTTTACGGGAAAGTGCCATTACTGAAAGCGCAGTTGGAAGTCGAGTACCAGGATGGGAAAACAGAAACCTTCTTCACCGACCAGACCTGGAAAGCAAGCCCTGGCGCGCTGCTGGAATCGGATTTGCTCAATGGGGAAACTTATGATGCGCGCTTGGAGCAAAAGGGCTGGAATATGGACGGTTTTGACGATGCCGGCTGGAAAAATCCGCAGGTGTTTGCCGATAAAGCAGCACGTAAAATACAAGTATACCCCGGTCCGGCGGTAAAAATTACCCAGACCTTGAAAGTAGTGAGCAGGAAAGACCGTGGTAATGGCACATACATTTTTGATATGGGGCAGAACTATGCCGGCATTGTCAGGCTTCATGTAAAGGGCCGTGCTGGCGATACGATCCGCCTGCGTTTTGGTGAAAAGCTTTACCCCGATGGCCGGTTGATGACGGAAAACCTGCGAATGGCCCGCGCTACTGATACCTATATATTAAAAGGCGACCCGGCTGGTGAGACCTGGGAGCCCAAATTTACATTTCATGGATTTCAGTATGTGGAGATCGCCGGGCTCACAAGCGCGCCGACGGATGAAATGCTAACGGGGCTTGTCATCGGCTCGGATACGCCAAAGGCCGGAGCATTCGAAACCGACAATGCGATGGTCAACCAGCTTTACAGCAATATCGACTGGACCCAACGCGCCAATTACATCGATATTCCTACCGATTGCCCACAGCGCGATGAGCGCATAGGTTGGACGGGCGATGCGCAGGTGTATGTGAAATCGGCGACATTCAACCGGGATGTGGCCTCGTTTTTCACTAAATGGGTGGTTGATCTGAACGACGGGCAATACGAAAACGGCGCTTATCCGCTTTACGCGCCGCGCCCGAACCTTCGCAAAACCGATACCTTCTCGCCGGGCTGGATGGAAGCGGGCATTATCTGCCCCTACCAGATTTACCAGACTTACGGCGATACCCGCATGATCCGTAACGGCTGGGAGGATATGGTGCAGTTTATGGATTTTCTTGATGCCAGAAGCAAAGGAACCTTCCTCTTCAAAGAGAATGCATTTGCTGACATCGATCCGAAAGGGGGCTTTGGGGATTGGCTTTCATTTGGCAAGAAAACCCCGCCGGACATGCTTGCATCCTTTTACTATGCTTATTGCGCCGATCTGATGGCTGAAATGGCGGCAGCGATCGGAAATGCAAAAGACCAGCAGCGGTTTAGCGAAACGGGCAACAAAGTACGGGAAGCGATCCGCGCGCATTACGTCGATCAGCAGGGGCGTTTCAAATGTAATGATAAAGCTTATGGCAATGGAGCTGGTTATGTGGACGGTTCCCTGGGTTTTACCGGGCATACCCAGACTGCTTATGCCAACGCCATTTACATGGATATTATCGCTCCTTCGGACCGCCTCAAAGCAGGGGCCTATCTGACTGAACTGCTGAAAGAGAATGGTGATAAGCTTGCTACCGGTTTTTTGGGCGCTAAGCCCTTACTTCCGGCGCTTTCGGCCACGGGGCACTCTGATCTTGCCTATAAATTATTTTTGAGCAAAGAATTTCCATCCTGGGGATTTGAGGTTGAAAACGGCTCCACCACGATCTGGGAGCGGTGGGATAGCTTCACCAAAGAGGATGGGTTTAAGTACAATGCAGCCATGAACTCGTTCAGCCATTACGCGTTCGGGGCGGTGTGCGAATGGATGTTTGGCAATGCGGCCGGGATCGTAATGACCAAACCAGGATTCGAGACGTTTGACATCCGGCCAGAAATTGCCCCTGACGGTATGGGCAGCAAGGGGATCAATCACTTGAAAGCTTCACTGCGCACGGTTAACGGTACAATCACCTCTGAATGGAGCAAGATGGGTGGCACACTGACAATGAAAGTGACCGTGCCGGTGAACACGCTCGCGCATATATATGTACCCGCAGGCGCAGGAGCGAAGGTGCTTCTGAATGGAAAGCAGCTATCTTCCTCCAAGTTGGTAAAAAACCTTGGGAAAGAAGATAGCCGCGTGGTTGTCGAGGCTGGCTCGGGCAGTTATGAATTTATTATAAAACATTGAGGAAATAGGATTTACTAGCTAGTTTTGTGACGTAAACCCTGGCCTCAACGTATATAATTTATTGATGATCTGGATCTTTAAGCGCTCCTCTGTCTCGCCTTCTTCGGCATATAAATACTTAATTATTTTGTGCTGGTTGGAAATAACCGGCTTCATGTCCTCAACTTTTGCTCAGGACACCAGCTCGGTCGTCGGGCATACCGATGCATGGGTTGAAATGGCAGCGTACGGCTCGTCGGCCTCGCGCACTCCCTTCTGGTTTCATGCCAATCAATGGGGAATTGTTCCCACGACGGGGCAAATCGGAAGTATCAAAGCAGGTCTGGTGGGTAGGCAGCCTTTTTCAAAGGACACGGCTTCTAAAAAACACTGGACATATGTATACGGTGTGGAGGCGGTGGGCAACGCTAGTAAGCAAAGTAAAGTTCTAATTCCACAAGCCTATGCAGGCATTGCATTCAAAGGGCTTGGGCTTACTATTGGCAGGCGTAAACAGTATGTTGGGTTCAACGATCACGAGCTTGGGACGGGCGCTTATATGTGGTCGGGCAATGCGCTGCCTGTTCCGAGGATTCAACTCGGATTCGAGAATTATGTTCCGCTGATCCGGAGTTTTCTATATTTCAAAGGCTTTTATTCGGACGGTCTCTTAGAGAGCAAAAGGCCTGTCACCAGCGATTTGAAAT
>DATMSL010000690.1:0-5095 GCA_035565435.1 Dyadobacter sp.
AGCGGGCGATTTCGTTCTGATTTCCGAATTTCCGGCCTGAAAATAGGCAGTGGGCTACCCGTTGGTCAATTAAAAAATTATTAAGCGGGTATTTTCAGGTATGAACTTGGCAAATAGCGCGATAAATTGCTTTCGAATGGGAATGATTTGACAGTGATCCGTGTTTGGAAATGACACATATTCTGCCCAATTTTCGGGTCATTTTCGTTCCTATTTTTTAACACCCAATTCACTAATTGCCATCGCGACAAACAAATCAATGAAAAGCTACATTGACCTGATTCAGCAGACGTTCGAGTTTCCTACCATGGAGTTCAACGTAGATAATAATGAATTGCTGTTCAACAATGTACCTCTGATGGATATCATCAAGGAACATGGTACGCCATTAAAGATCAATTATCTGCCCAAGATCGGAGAACACATCGAGAATGCCAACATGTTCTTCCGGAATGCCTTCAAAAGACACAATTACAAAGGCACTTATACCTATTGCTACTGTACGAAATCGTCGCATTTCAGCTTCGTGCTGGAAGAGGCTTTGAAGCATAATATCCATATCGAGACGTCTTCTGCTTTCGATATTCCCATTATCCGGGAGCTTTACCGTCGTGGCAAGGTCAATAAGAGCACGTACATTCTGGCGAATGGCTACAAGCTGCCGCGCTATACGCAGTACCTGAGCGAGCTGATCAACGAGGGGTTCAATGTGGTGCCTATTCTGGATAACCTCAAAGAAATCGAATCGTACGAGCAGCAAGTGACGGCCGATTCGGTGCATTTCGGAATGCGTATCGCGACGGACGAGGAACCGAACTTTGCATTTTATACCTCACGTCTGGGCATCCGTTATAATGATGTACAGCAGCTGTATAAAGAGAAGATCGAGCCGAATCCTCGTTTCAAGCTCAAAATGCTGCACTTCTTTATTAATACCGGTATCAAGGACAGTGCCTACTATTGGAGTGAATTGACCCGCTTCATGTTCAAATACTGCGAAATGAAGAAGATCTGCCCTGACCTCGATTCAATCGACATTGGTGGAGGCCTTCCGATCCAGACTTCGCTGCAATCGAACTATGATTACCAGCAAATGATCGATGAGATCATCGAGAACATTCAGTGGATCTGCAACAAGAACAACGTTCCGGTACCGCACATTTTCACCGAGTTCGGAAGCTACACGGTTGGAGAGAGCGGCGCGGTGATCTATGAAATCATCGACAAAAAGCTTCAAAACGATAAAGAGCTCTGGTACATGATCAACGGTTCGTTCATTACCCAGCTTCCCGACTCATGGGGTATGAACCAGAAGTACATTATGCTGCCGATCAATAACTGGGATAATCCTTATCAAAAGGTCAATCTCGGTGGATTAACGTGCGATTCGCAGGATTTCTATAACAGCGAAATGCACAGTGCGGATTTATACATGCCGATTTTTGAAGATAACGAGCCGCAATACATCGGTTTCTTCCATACAGGAGCTTACCAGGAGTCATTGGGAGGTTACGGAGGCATTCAGCACTGCCTGATCCCGGCGCCGAAACACGTGCTGATCGATCGTGATGAGGAAGGCCGTTTGACTACCCGCGTTTTTGCGGAAGAACAAAACAGCGATTCGATGCTGAGGGTGTTAGGTTTCAGGGAAGAGCCATTCGGCCCTCAGGACCGCCAGCCGCAGAAGGACACCAAAACGGTGGAGCCGGAAGAGGAGCTGGCAGAAACAAAAATCTGATGCCGTATATAAAGTTCTTTGAATGAGTTCGTTATTAGTCAGGCTAAAACGATCATTCAAAGAACTTAATTTTATATTTTTGTAGTGACAAAATCTTATACGAACTGGAAAATGAAAAAGATATTACTTCTCCTGGCTGTTTGTGGAACATTGGCGGTGGCATCATCTTGTACCAAACACGCCTGCCCAGCTTACGGATCAGTACAGAAAACCCAGCCTGCACCGGTAGTAAAAGCTTAATTTACTGCTGCAATATCAGCCTGGCGGCTTCCAGCAAATTCACAGCGGCATAATCTCCCGTCGATTCTTCTGCATTCGGGACGATGTGAACCGTTTTCAAACCTACATTCTTTCCTGCTTCCATATCCCGGTTCCGGTCGCCGATCATCCACGATTGTGCGGGATCAATAGCATATTTGGCCATGGCTTTCTCGATTAGCAGTGAACCTGGCTTCCGCGACAATGAGTTGCCGGAGTACGACGGGTGATAAGGCGAGAAGTATAAATCGTCCAGCGAGTTGCCCGACATTTTTTGCATTGCTTCGTGAATCGCGCAGACATTATCAGCGGTGTAAAGCCCTTTGGCGATACCTGCCTGGTTCGTAATGACAATTAACAGGTAGCCCGCCTCTTTCAGCATTTGGAGCGCTTCGACGACACCTTCCGGTATAACGAGTTCTTCCAGCTTGTACAAATAGTCCGGGCAATCCTCGTTCAGTACTCCGTCGCGGTCGAGGAATATGCATTTATTTTGATGCAAAGCCATATTTAAAGGGAAGAATACTCTTTAACCGCCTCGATGAAGCACCTTACTTTATCAGGATCAGTGTCGGGATAAACGCCGTGGCCGAGGTTGGCAATGTACCGTTGTGTACCAAACTGGTTCACCATTTTCTTCACTTCCGCGCGGATCTGGTCGTAGGAAGAATAGAGTACGCACGGATCCAGGTTCCCTTGCAATGTCTTGTTCGGAATCAGCTCGCGCGATTCGGCGATATCCATATTCCAGTCGAGGCCCACTACCGAGCAGCTCAGTTCGCCGATTTCCTTTCTCGCGAAGAATGCACCTTTTGCAAACACAGTCACCGGCACTTCGGTAATCGCATCGCAGATCTGTTTGATATAAGGCAGAGAGAAAATGCGGTACTGCTCCGGCGAGAGAATGCCCGCCCAGGAGTCGAAAAGTTGTACAATATCGGCACCGGCGGCGATCTGCGCTTTCAGGTAGGCAATCGTGCTGTCGGTTATTTGTTGTAATAATGTATGTGAAAATTCGGGATCGGCGTATAAATGCTTTTTCGCCACCGAGAAGGTTTTGGAGCCTTTGCCTTCGGTCATGTAACAAAAAATTGTGAACGGCGCGCCCGCAAAACCGATTAGCGGAACTCGGCTTGCGAGACCTTCTTTTGTGATTTTAATGGCGTCCAGCACATATTTGAGATCCATTTCCGGCTCCGCGATATGCAGTTTTTGCAGGTCGGCTAACGTATGTACTGTACTTGGAAACACCGGCCCGCGCTGTTCTACCATTTCATAAGGCAGCCCCATTGCCTCGGGGATCACCAGGATGTCGGAAAAAATAATGGCAGCATCTACGCCCAGCAAATCGACAGGCTGCAGCGTGACTTCTGCTGCCATTTCCGGTGTAGTAGCCAAATTGATAAAACTTCCGGCTTTCTCGCGAACGGCCCGGTATTCTGCAAGGATGCGTCCAGCCTGGCGCATCATCCAAACAGGCGTGCGTTCGGTCTTCTCCCCCCGCGCCGCCCGAAGCAAAAGGTCATTTTTCAGATTCATGCGGCAAAGGTAGGGAGAAAGTGGTTATCAAAACCTGAAATTCACCCCGATCAGGAAATTTCGCCCAGCCTGTGGAAAATAGAAATTCTCCTGCGTGAGCGCCCCCCCGTACATATAACCGTAGGTGTAGCCGTTCGATTCGTACTTCTCGTCCAGGACATTGTTTACGAGCAAATTGAATCCGATTTCATTCGCCCAGGATGGTTTGATAGTCCATGATAAACGAATATCGTTGGTGAGATATGCATCGAGTTTGCGGGTTTCTGTCGAGGTATTGTCCAAGTATTGTTTACCCACATACTTGGTCAGTAAAGCCAGTTCCAGGTTTTTACGGAGCGAATAAGTGAACTGGCTTCCGACAATCACATTCGGTGAAAACGAAATATCCGACTTGCCATGATCGACGGTTTGATAACCTCCATTATCATAATCGACAATGTATTCCGTGAAGTTTTTGATCTTGTTCTGGCTGAAAGTCGCATTCGCATTCCATTTCAGGTGATTATTAAAAACCACAGCGCCTTCCAGTTCGATACCGGTGCGGTAGCTTTTCGGTACGTTCACACGCACGGAACCCCCCACGTCGTTGATCTGGCCGGTAAGTACGAGCTGGTTTTTATAACTCATCAGATAGTAGTTCGCGGCAAATGCCCATTTGCCCTGCTGCGTGCGGAAACCAGCTTCCACATTCTGCAAACGTTCGCTTTTGGGGAATAGATTGGCAGTTGATGAGGTGAAATCGTCGCGGTTTGGCTCGCGGTTTCCAATGCTGTACGAAGCGTAGACCGAACTTTGCTCTGCTAATTGATAAGTAAGACCGGCCTTTGGATTAAAGAAAGAATACGACTCGTCAAACGCCAGTTGAACCAGATCATTATCTGTTCCGTGAATGGCGTGGCTTACCCGACGGTATTGCAAATCAGCAAATGCAGTCAGCTGGTCGGTGAATGCATAATAAACCTTTCCATACAGGTTGAAATCCTTCTTTTTTCCCGTGCTGAAATAGTATTGGTGCTCATTCTCGATATTGCCGGCATTGCGTGCCCAGATGATCTGGCCATAGTGGTCGCCGTCGTACTGGTTCCAGCCACCGCCGAAACTCGCCGTCAGCTTTTTGAAACTGTTGTAATCGAAGGAGAATGTGGTACCGTAAAAGTAATTATCCAGCCAGCGGCGACGGATGAAGTCGGTGCTGGTGAGCGTGTCTTTGCCGACAATCACATTGGGAAGATTGTATTTGCGGTAGTCATCACCGGAACGATATTGCTCATAGTAACCCAGTCCGCGGACGAGGAAAGCATTTAGGTTGAACGTCAGTTTATTACTCAGGTTATGGGACGAAACGATCTGGTAATGGTCCTGGCGATAGTTATCCACCTCGTTTTTATAAGTGTAGGAATTATAAGTACGGTTATCGGAATGGAGCAGGTTTTGTGCATCTTTTTCACTCAGACCATTCCGATCGATATAGGCCAGGATACCCTCGCGATCGCCGCGTAGTTTGGCTTCCGGCACGCCATTCCATGACTGGTAAGTACGTTCTTTCCCCGAAAACACATT
>DATMSL010000691.1:0-2880 GCA_035565435.1 Dyadobacter sp.
CCGCTCAGGGTGACATTCGTTTTATTTGCCTGCTCAACTATGAAAATATGCGGGTACGTTCCGACAAACCTTTCCATACTTAACCTACAAATCTTACGGTGCTCTGCACCTTTACGTTTACGCTTTAATATACCACGTCCAATCCTGCAAATATTGCGACGCTCTGCGCCTTTAATCATTAAACTGAAAGGTGCAGCATAGTATTTGTAGCAGGACCGAATAGGTATATCGAAACCCCAAGGTGCAGAGCACCGCAAGATTTGTAATGCAGAGCACGGGCAGAATTGTCAACGTCGAAAGAAAAACAATATCTGACCACACCTGACAATACCTGACGCCTCCCCTACCCGATAATCACATACAAAACCATCGTCGTCGCAAAACTCGCAACGCCTTGCAAGCCTGTCAGGATGGTATGCGTGCGGTAGGTATCTTTGGCTGAAATGCCAGTAAACTGCGATACGACCCAGAACCATGCGTCGTTCGTGTGCGAAACGATCATGGCACCGCTGCCGACTGCCATCACAACCAGTGTTATTTGAAGGGGCGTTACAAAACCGAGGGATGCGAGTAGTGGCGCCAGGATGCTTGTGGTGAGTACCATGGCGGATGTTGTAGACCCCTGGGCTGTCTTGAAAAAAACAGCAATCAAAAAGGCGATCACAAGCAGGTAACCTCCCGACATTTCATTGTGCAGCAGCCATTCACTAACCATTTCTTTCAATGAAGTTTCCTTCAAAATCGCCCCGAATGCGCCTCCTGCGCCTACTAGTACCAGCGTGGTGCCACAATGCTCAATGCCGCTTTTGAAACAAGCCATCATACGTTGAGCGGCGTTATCAGAGAACAACGAATAGCTGAAAAATATCGCCAGTAGGAACGATACCAGCGGACTGCCAAGAAAGCTCAGCCAACGGGTGAGTTCTTCCGGGAAATGCAGGATTTTGGCAAATGAAGCCAGGGTAATGAGCAATATAGGCAGCACAATGGGCATGAATGCCTTCCAGGCCGGAGGTAGCAGCTGCTCCTGAATCATTTGCGGCTCTTCGACGGCTGCGTCGTCGATCAGCTTTACATTTTTAGCATATTTCCCGGCAAACCAGGTAGATAGGAAAAGACTGGGAACGGAAACCACTAATCCGATGACAATGACCAAACCGATCGAATCCGGAATGCCGAGGTTACCCGCGGCGGATAATGGGCCGGGTGTGGGTGGTACCAATGTATGTGTGGCAAAAAGGCCGCCGGAAAGCGATAATGCAATGGTAGCAAGCGGCTTACCGGTTCTTTTCGCTACGATTTGATTAAGTTTATGCAAAATAATAAACCCCGAATCGCAGAATACCGGAATTCCGACAATGCCGCCGATAACCGACATGGCAAATGCAGGCCGCTTTTCGCCGAACAGTTTCAAAATCACATCCGCTACCTTGATCGCGGCACCGGATTTGTCCAGAATGGCGCCTATCACGCAGCCCAGGATCACCATCAGCCCTATTTTGGACATCAGTTCTCCAAAACCTTTTCCAATCGTCTCGGCGAGCTTATCAATAGGCAAGCCAGCGAAAACGCCCACACCCAGCGCCGCCAGCAGCAAACCAACCAACGGGTGCATTTTCAAAACCGTGGAACTGAGGACAATAAACGCAATGGCGGCCAGTACAATAACAAAGATCATGTGCCCGGATTATAAGAGTTTCAGCACCGCTTCGTCACCCATTACCGCATTGGCCGGGCGGGGATGACCGGCATCGAAAACGGCCAGGTCTTTCTGTTCAAGCACTTTAGCGGGATTTTCATCGATTTGTCCATCCTTCGTCACGGCTTTCAAATCGAGTTTCAGATGTTTGGCCATGAATGCGTACATCGCCTTGCGCTTCGACGGACCGTAGTCGTGCTTTTCATTGGCCAGGTGCAGAGCTTCAAGGTTAGCCTTTTTGTTATAAAGTGAATAGATCTTTTGCATGAATGGATATTCCACTTCCGGCGTATTCTTGGTCCAGTCGCCGCCGTCGGAGATCATGATCATCGGACGCGGGGCGGCTAATGCGGCTATTTCCACATTATTGGTTTGATATTCACCCTTTTTGTGGATCGGCAGACCGCTTTCGCACACACAGCCACCGAAGAAATAGGCCGAAACCATCACCACAGGTACTGACACTTTCACGCGGTTATCCAATGCGGTGAGCAGGAACGTCTGTGTTCCGCCGCCCGATTCGCCGGTACACGCCACCCGGTTCGGATCCACGCCGGGGATGGATAGCAGGAAATCAAGTGAGCGAATGCTGTTGATGGTCTGCAGTTTCAGTGCTTTGGCCATTTTGTGTTCGCATTGTTTAGCATCGCCTTGCCCCACCATGTCCCACACGAACACGATCGCGCCCATACGTGCGAGCGTCGCGCAGCGCTTCTGCGTCTGCTCGCGGAAGCGCCCGTGCGGGTTCTCGCCATGTCCGTGCGGAGCGAGAATGGCAGCATAGGATTTCTGCTGCTTTAATGGTCTGTATAAATTGCCCGTTACGTAAATCCCGGGCATACTTTCGAATGCGACATTTTCGATAGTATAGCCATCCATTTGCTTTTTGGAATGGATGATGGGTTTCGACGTCGGCTTTTCGGGTAATGTCTGTAAATCCATGCCAGTCCGGATCTGCTGTCGGATCTGCGCGGCGCGTGCCTCCCATTCTACCCGGGAGGTTGGGATATGCTTTTGCAGAAATTCTTTGCCTTGTTCTTCGGTGAAATAGGCGCCCTGGCAGAGCCCGGTTTGCTGAGCGAAGGATGTAGAAGCAAAGCCTAGCAGGCCTAAAAGAACGGTATACTTGATTTTCATAGGAATTGCAGTTTGGTCAGAAAAGCACGTTAGCTAAACAGAAT
>DATMSL010000692.1:0-5407 GCA_035565435.1 Dyadobacter sp.
GTACCTTCCACCCGGTAAGTCGAAACGTCCGTAATGCCGGTGTAAGCACTCAATACCGCTTTGATGTAGGATTCAATAAATTCATACCCCTCCGGCCAGAATTCCTGCTTTCCGCCTGACGCTATCGCCAGATACACCTTCTTATTCTGAAAGTAACCTGCTCTTGAACCATCTTCATTGAACCGGTAAGTCACTCCCACCCGCACGAGTTGGTCGAGCCAGGCCTTCAGGGGCGCGGAAACGCCCAGGTTATGCATGGGCGTGCTAATGACAATGATATCCGCCTTGTCGATCTCGGTGAAAATAGCATCGGCATAACGCAACAAACCCCTTCCTTCATCCGATACCATGTCCGCAGGTTTGTAGAACTCCCCGATGAGTTTTTCGTCGAGAAACGGCGGAGGCATTCGGGTGAGGTCGCGTTCTGTGACGACACCGACCTCCTTCCGGTCGGTTAATTTTTGGATAATCGCTGCGCTCAGGCGCCGGCTGTACGACTGCGCTCCCCGCGCACTCGAAGTGATGTGTAATGCCCTTTTCATTTTGTTATGATTTTATCCCCGTGACGACCGGCATTTCGAAACGGGGACAAAAGAAGGCGAGCCGAACGCAGATTATTTCGACAGCGTCCTTTTAATCATCATCCTCTTCACCTTTTCCTAGCCGCACGAAAGCCCCCCGACGCGGCGCAGGCATTACACTGTTTTCGCCTCTGACAGTCTGCCAGACGATCTCACTGAAAACAAGGTCGTCGATAGCATCCGGCTTCGAGAGGTCGAACTGAACCGATTTTTTGGAATTTTTATTTACAGCCACATTTCGCTGTTCTAAATCCACGTTAGCTGGCCTGGCAATGAAAGGCGTCGCATCGGTCTTTGGGCTAAAACATCTCCACATGGGCGTAGCGGCGGCATCGTACTGACTCATGGGTTTCAGGCCGAGAATCAGCTCCATCGTGCGAAGCATACCCGACGTAGAGTACATGGTGTGGTCCACAAATGCGCGTTTCACCATGCCGCCGGCCACAAATGCAATAGACCGGTGAGCATCGACGTGGTCCGGTCCATTCTGCGCATCGTCTTCCAGAATAAATACCACCGACTCTTTCCAAATCTTGCTTTTGGAAAGATGCTCTACGAAACGGCCGACTGCCAGATCGTTATCCGCGATGGCAGCATAGGGCGTAGGCTTACCCACGGCTGCGCCGGAAGTATGGTCGTTACCGAATCGCAATGTGTTCAATTGGGGCAATGCATTGCGGGCTACCAGACTATCGAAATCCTGTTCCCAGGCTTTTTCACGATCGATATCCTTATATCCGAGATCGTATCCTTTGAAAGTCGGGCAGAATTTGCCTTTCAAAGTGGCTATATTGGGTTTTCCCTTGTCGGCAAACCATCCGTAGGTTCGGAAACTCACCCCTGCCCGCAGGCAGTGGTCCCATATGAATCCGTCGCGCGGGTGTGCGATCTCCTTCTGGCCTTCGAAGTCGTAGGTACCGCCGCGGCCGCCATAGCTGGTGACCCAGTTTTTTTCCACATAATCATTGGCATAAGCGGCAGAGGACCAGTTGTGTCCATCCGCACTTACCTCCGCATCAACATAAAAGTTATCCAGCAACACGAACTCCTTCGCGATGGCATGCTGATTGGGCGTAATTTTTTGAGGGAACAAACAAAGCGACGAATCCCCGTTGCCTTCCTTCATGTCACCCAGCACCTGGTCATAGGTACGGTTCTCTTTGATAATATAAAACACGTATTTAATGGGCGATTTGTCGCCTACGTGCCTGGGAATGGGGTTGCCTGCTTCGCCCTCTGTATCGAGCTCTTTGCTTTTGTTGTAAGGTGTATTGGCGTAGACCAAGCGGGAATAGGCCGCCAGCACCTCCGAATCCGGGACATCTATCACCGACATCGTGCCTTTGAACAAACCGCCAATGTACTGCTGACGACCGGTATTCGCCTGCGGGTTGGGACCGATCTGCTGCGGAACTTTCGACAAGGCCGGATTCGGCCCCTTGGGGTTTGCTTTGGAAGAAAATCCTTTTCCATTAGTAACAAATATCCGCGACCCTACTACCTTGACGGCAGTAGGATACCAGCCAGTTGGGATAAAGCCGCTGGAACGTCCGTGCCCTTTTTCAGCCACATCAAAAACCGCGAGGCAGTTGTTGTCGGCATTGGCGATGTACAACGTCTTTTCATCTTCACTCAATGCCAATCCGTTGGGAGTGGAACCTACCGGTGCATCCGGGAAGAGCGAGGCGGTTAATGTCTCGACCACCTGTCTCTTCGCTACATCGATCAGCGCAACCGTGTTGTCATTGCCATTAGCTACAAAAAGAAACTTACCGTCGCGGGTAAGCACCATATCGTTGGGGTTCTTGTTCGTTGCTATCGTCGCGATCACAGCATTGGAAGCCGTATTCACCATCGTCACGGCAGCCCCGCCCCACATCGAAATATAAAGCTCCTTCCTGTCACGCGAGAGCATGCAGGTATAGGCAGGCGCATTCAGTTTGAGCCTGGACAGCACCTTTCGCGCACGCGTATCGCATACGTAGAGCGCACTGTCTTCTTTGGTCACGACATATAGTTTTCCGGCATTGTCATCGACACAGAGGCCCGTAGGCGAAATCTTCACCGGCCAGGGTTTGCCAAGCGCGATCGGCTGCGTCGCCACCAATTGATTGTCGCGGATATCGTAAACGAGGATCGCGTTGTCGTTACCCGCCGAGGCATAGATTTTACTTTCGTCCCCGCTAAAAGCAAGCCCCAGATAGGCTTTCCCGACGCGTACAGTATCCAGTACCTTTTCGCTTGCCGCATCAATCAGCGTAATGCTCTGGGTACTTTGCCCGTTGTTGGTGACGGCCAGATATTTTTTCGTCGGGGATACGACCAGGTTAAGCGGCAGGTCGTCCAGATCGAAGCTGCGGCCGGCAGGTGTGAGAGACCAGCCATTGGGCAGGCCGATACGTTTAGCCGATAATTCCTTGTAAGTTTCTGCTTCCTCCAAGCTGCCAGTGCTGCTTTTCCGGTTACAGGCAGCCAGCGCTAACGTGATTATTATCAGCGGGATTAGAGTACAAATCCTATTCATCGAATGCAGGGATTAGTTTGAAACGTAAAGCTATTCAATTTACGACTCGACGCGCATCCTGCATGCTTTAACTAATTATTAAGCTCCGTCCGAGCAATCCATCTATTCCTGCATTCTGTGATTTCCTAATCTTGTGTCATGAAAACAGACACAGAACATAAACTAGCTTACTCTCGAATGTATTTTGATTTCGTATTAGAGGGTTTGCAAGAAGTAATTATGAGTTCATTATTAGATTGCTCAATATCCCATGTAGCGCAGCTAATACAGTCAACCATTGGGCACGAGTCATTATTTTTGACATCTTCCTTAGGCACCGCCTGGAAGAGCCTCCCATTCACATAATATGAATCAGGTGCACAATTGCGGCAACCATTTTCATCAAGTATCACGCCATCATATCTAAAAACTATGTAGTTTGGCTCTCCATCTATTGGAACCCAAATATTGGATCCATTTACATTCTTTTCATAAGCAGTATGCTTCCATTTGCCTACGATGGTTTTAATTTCCGGATCAGGTTTTGGGCTGTCCTTTTCACAGGCAGCCAGAACAAAAAGCAGAATAATTGAGAATAAGGGAGTTTTCATAGTTTGAAGTTTTTTTGAAGGATAAATATTAATCCGTTATAGTTGGAAAGTTGGGCATCTAAAATCCGCATCCTTCAGTTAAAACTCGTGTCGTCCGATCAGATTAGTTTACAAGTCTCTTAAACGATAGCCAAACAAGTGATGCGGTTATGATGCCCTCACCACTTGCACGAGCATATTTGTAGAGGATATAACGCTTCACTAAAAATTCAGCAGGAATAAGGTCTGATACGGGGACAAAAAAGGCCCGCGAGCGTTACAGGTCAGCTGGCTACCCCGGTAGCCAAAGCCGATTCGGTGTCATTGGTCCGGTACAACCGCTCCGGAACGGATGCCAGTTTGGAGGGGTGTACCTGCTCTCCCAATCCGTAAAATTGCTGAAAGCTCATGATCAGCGGTCGCCATTTATCGGGATCAACATGATCGGGATTCTGATCGGAAACGATCGAATTATCTAAATGGACCCGGAGAATTTTTAATTCCAGCGTTACGCTCCGGATATTCTCGATACCGGTTTCGGCGGCGAAAGGATGAATGGCGACGAATGCCGCCTCCAGGTGCACAGGACATTCCCAAACCCGCGGGGCCTTCACGATCGTGGATTCGACGGGGGTCAATCCGGCCCTGCCGAACTTGTCTGCTTCATGCACGTACCCCTTCAACGCTTTCCCCGCAGGCACAGGATTACTTCCGGTCACAAGCGCAAGCCTGTCGACGGCTCCTGCCTGATCCACAGACGGAAGATTGAGTACGCATTCTTTAGTCCGCAGGATATTTTCTGTTGTTTTCGAATGCGCCGCGATACCGATCATGCAGCGGTAGCCCAGCCAAAATGCAGATGATATGGGTGCAAGATTAAAGGTATCGTCGTCGTTGGTCGTCCCTACCAACACGACGGGCGTACCAAAATACAGAATGGACGGGTTGCTGATATGATGCATTTTAAAGTTTGTTTTTTCTACAAAACAGTCCAATATTTTAGCACTTGCAAACCCGTTTCTTGCGGCAGTTTTTATTTAAGTATAGTTGACTTTGTCAACTATACTCCCCTCCTTTGTACCGTCCGGACATTTTCCATTTATCTACCCTCCAACACAACTCATTACTAACCAAGCAAATGAATACAAACCATTTAGTAAAACCGGTTCTGTCGGATGTTACGATCAGAAACACACTCAGGCCCGGTGACCTGGGGCTCATTGCTGCCATCCATGGTGACATCTACGCCAAAGAATGCGGCTATGGTTTAAATTTTGAAGCTTATGTTTTGAAAGGTCTGGCTGAACTTGCGCAGCAACATGACCCTGCAAAGGATAAACTGTGGATTTGCGAGCAGGAGGACCGGATCGTGGGTTGCCTGGTTGCCCAGCACAGGGGGGACGCCATTCAGCTTAGGTACTTCATTTTGTTACCCGAATACCGGGGCATTGGCCTGGGGAAGAAATTGATGGGCGAGTTTATCGATTTTATGACATCCACGGGATGCAAGCACGCGTTTCTTTGGACCACGGAGGATCAGCAATCGGCGGTAGCGCTGTATGAGCGATATGGTTTTGTACTTGCTGAACAAAAGCAATCCAATGCATTCGATAAGGCGTTGACGGAGCAGAAATATGAATTAGTAGTAAATCAATAGGGCAATGACAAACCAGCGGGTGCAGGAAATCAGAAATTTCAACCGGTTCTATACCGATTTGCTCGGGTTACTGAAC
>DATMSL010000693.1:0-7656 GCA_035565435.1 Dyadobacter sp.
AAAGCAGCCGCGGTGCTGGCCGGCGAGCAATCTTCGGGAACATTCGTGGCAGTGCCGGGTGAAACGGAGGAACTGAAAAACCGCTTCGCCGCGCGCGTGGAACATATCGAACACGCTGAAACCGTGTCAGAACCCGCCATTCCCGGGGCAAACTCGCTCGATGGCTTGTACCGACGCGCATTCGTTGAAGTATCATGGTCTGTCGAAAACTTCGGACATAACCTGCCTACCCTTGTCTCCACGTTGCAGGGGAACCTGTACGAGATCACGCAGTTTACCGGCCTGAAACTCATGGATATCCGATTCCCCGAGTCTTATACAAACCACTACCGCGGCCCGCACTTCGGCATCGAAGGTTGCCGGTCGCTTACCTGTGTTGCTTCTGGCAGGCCGCTGATAGGGACTATCATAAAACCCAGCGTAGGCCTAACACCGGAACAAACCGCGGAAATCGTCGGCACACTCGCCAAGGCAGGTATCGATTTCGTCAAGGACGACGAACTGATGGCTTCCACGGCCAACTCGCTTTTCGAAGATAGGGTGAATGCCATCATGCAGGTCATCAATCGCCACGCCGATGGCACCGGCAAAAAGGTGATGTATGCGTTCAATATTAGTGACGAAATGGAGCCGATGCTGCGGAAATACGAGCATATAGTCAAATCGGGCGGAACCTGCGCGATGATCAGTCTTAACAGCGTCGGCCTGGCCGGCGCCAAGCGTATCTGCGACCTGGGCGAACTGGCCATTCACGGTCACCGTAACGGATGGGGCATGCTGAACCGCCATCCGATGCTGGGTATCGAGTTCCCGGCGTACCAAAAACTCTGGCGACTTGCAGGCGTCGACCAGTTGCATGTAAATGGTATTCAAAACAAGTTCTGGGAATCGGACGATTCGGTGGTACGCTCTATTACCTCCTGCCTCGCTCCTGCACCACTGAACAAACCCGTGCTGCCGGTCGTTTCTTCCGGACAATGGGGCGGACAGGCATTCGAAACTTACCAACGCACGCAGACCACCGACCTCCTTTACATGGCCGGAGGAGGCATTATGGCGCACCCCGGCGGACCTGCCGCCGGGGTAACAGCCTTACAGCAAGCCTGGAACGGCGCTGTAAGCGGCTTAACGCTCGAAGAGACTGCCCGACAATATCCGGAATTCGGCCAGTCGGTAGAAAAGTTCGGAAAACTGCAATTCAACCGCGCATGATATCCAACACACTCTTACTGGCATTTTACGGCGACGATTTCACCGGCTCGACCGACGCCATGGAAATTCTCGAACGAGCCGGCATTCGTACTGCACTGTTTATAGAACCACCAACGCCGGAAGACCTCGCCCGCTTCCCACACATACGCGCGTTCGGGATCGCGGGCATGACGCGCGCAATGACGCCCCAGCAAATGGAAGAGACACTCCGGCCCGCCTTCGAAATGCTCAAAAACGCGGGTGCACGGCACATTCATTACAAAGTATGCTCCACTTTCGACTCCTCTCCGACGATCGGCAGTATCGGCAAAGCCATCGACATCGGCGTCGAAGTCTTTAATCCGCGGTTCGTTTCACTGGTTGTAGCAGCGCCCTCGCTGGGTCGCTATTGCGCATTCGGGAACCTGTTTGCCAGAATGGGCATCGGTAGCAACGGCCATATCCACCGCCTCGACCGCCACCCAAGCATGAGCAAACACCCGACAACGCCCGCGGACGAAAGCGATCTGCGGCTGCATTTAAGCAAACAAACGTTAAAATCGTGCGGGCTCATCGACATTTTGCAGATTGAAAAACCGAGTGAAGAAGCTTCTTCGTTGCTCGAGACAGATATCAGGGAAAACGACATTGTACTTTTCGACGGGCTCTATGACCACCAGATGTCGCGCATTGGCGCGCTCATCGATCCCTATGGAAGTTACGGGTCGCCACACTTCTCCGTAGGTTCATCCGGCGTCGAAATGGCGCTGACTGGCTTTTGGAACACAGAAGGAATCACTCAAAACCGCACACAATGGCCGGAAGCCGGTGAATCTTCACCTCTCCTGGTGGTTTCCGGCAGCTGCTCACCCGTCACCGCCCGGCAGATCGACTACGCATTGGCGCACGGTTTCGAAGAAATCGCTCTCGATACACCCGCCATCGCCGCGGGTACATGCGACCCGACATTTTCGGATGAAATTGAAAGAGCGGTACGGTGTATTGAAAAAGGGAAAAGCATTATCATCCACACGAGCAAAAGCACGCAGGACGAACGATTCTTACAAACCAATAACATCTTTAAAAACAAAGGCTTATCCCCGGTTGAGATTCAGACATGCACATCCTCGCTGTATGGGGAAGCACTCGGCAGCATCGCGCGCCAAATAATTGCAACCGCTCCGGTCCAACGCATTGTCATCGCGGGCGGCGACACATCGGGCGTAGTAGCCAGAACGCTCGGCATCAAAGCTGTTGAAATGATCTCCCCTCTTTCGCCCGGCGCGCCACTCTGCCGCGCATTTGCGCCCGGCTCGCCGGTCGATGGGCTGGAAGTTAACTTCAAAGGCGGGCAGGTTGGCGGAGAGGCGTATTTTGAACTAGTCAGTCTCGCGACCGGTGATCAGCCTGGACCGTCTGCTTGCTAATGCATGACCGAAGCATGATAAATAGCGATCCAAACCTCGCATTAACTTTGTACCTTTATAAGGGCCAACTTCCAAAAATCATGCAACACTGGCAGGAACGAATCAGCATTAACCCCGAAATAAGATTTGGAAAACCTTGCATCAGAGGTACCAGAATAGCTGTACGCGACATTCTGAGCTGGCTTGCGAGCGAAATGACTTTTGAACAAATCATCGAGGATTTTCCACCGTTAACTCGCGAAGATATTCTCGCAGCACTTGAATTCGCTGCAAGTGGCGAAGAAAATCCTAAAACTCTGATCACCGCAACATGAAATTTCTTTTTGACGAAAACATATCTTACAGAATCGTCAAAAAGTTAAAATCCTCCTTACCCGACTGCGTTCATGTCGGTCAAACCCCTCTCAAATACGCCTCTACCGATCGCAATATCTGGGAATATGCAAAAACCAAAGACTACATTATTGTAACCTTCGACGAAGACTTCCGCGATTTAGCAAACACCCTCTCATTTCCTCCCAAAGTCATTCTACTTAAAAGAAGAAACTGCTCAACAGATTTCATCGCAGTGCAACTAGAAGGCAGACAGGAAGAAATCGCCGTATTTCACAAATCCGAAACCGATGGCTTAATGGAGATATTTTGAGTAACCTACCTCGAATGCCATCGTCAATAATGGCGACGGTTGAGTGGGCCTGTTTTATCCAAAGCGATTATAAATCTCTGTTTTTATGTAAGTTTGAAAAAATAGTCGTCATGACAATACAAGAACTTGAATCCATGCTACGAAAAGAACGAATTTTCGAAGAGTTCGGGATCAGCAGGTTAGGGCTGTTTGGATCGTTCGCACGCGGCGAAAAATACCACGATATCGACATCCTGTTGGAGCAAAATATGGAATATCGGACCCGGGAAAAATTAAAGGAGAAATTACAACGACTTCTCAATATAAAAGTAGATCTCGTACCTGAGAAATTCGCAGATCCCATCATTGTCTATCGTGCTCGCCAAGATCTGAAATATGTCACACTCTAGCTCCAAAGACTTATTACCACTACTTCATCCTGGAATCAATCGGAAAAATTGAGGTCTATACGGTTAATTTCAGCACTGCACTCGATTTCTTTCAAAATGATGATCAAATCCACTTCAGTGCAAGCTTACTTCTCCTGATCAACATTGGCGAACAGGCAAATAGACTATCTGAAAATCTACGGAACAAGTACACAAATGTCCCGTTTCAACAAATTCGGGGACTGCGAAATCGTGTCGCACACGATTACACAGGGATAGACTATGAAATGGTATTCGACATCGTAAAAACAGATCTCCCTTCACTTAAACCTCCAATTATTCAGCTAATTCAAAAAGAGATAGCCGCCGGAATTTTCGACAAGCAAGAGCTGAATGCTGCACGCCAAAGCCACTTTTACAGGCATGTAGATTTTACGGAGCTTGCGCTCTAACCACCTTCTCTTTAATCTCATTCACCGTAGCTCTCTCCCTCTTCCGCCAATAATTAGCCAAAATCGACCCCGAAATATTCATCCAGGGGCTAAATACAGCCGCTGCAAGCCCAACAGTACCCAATTTTCCCATAGTACCGGCAAGTCCGGAAGCCATTCCGCCGTTTTGCAAACCCACTTCAAATGCCATTGTGCGGGCGGAAGCCTTATCCAGGCCCAACAACCGGCTCAGCCAATACCCAAAGAAATAGCCGGCCGAATTATGGACAACTGACACAAAAAAGAGCAAAAAGCCGACTTGCAAAAGATTGTCGCGACCCGCAGCCGTAGTGACGGTCGTAAAATAAATAATGCCAAACATGGAGACATATGGCATATACCTGTCAAGATTTTTGAATGTTAATGTGATCCAATGATATACCAAACCGACTATTACAGCACCTCCAAAAAACGAAAGGACTTCGAGCGATTGTAACAACTCTTCTGAAACGAATCCGCTCAACCGCGACCACAGGCCCAAAATTAACGCCCCAAGCCACGCCAGCGAAACCGACGCTATACTATAAACGTTACGCCGAGCTCGCAGCGACGCCGTCTTCAAAAAATCGTGAATCAACGCTGCACCGATCGGTACGATCACGATTTTGATGATTTCCATCATCATGTCGAGAAAACGGATTTGAATGAGCGTTCCGGCCAGGATTTTCATCAGGAATGGGGTCAGAAACGGGGCTGCGAGAGTGGTCATGGCAGTTACAGCTACCGAAAGCACCAGATTAGCCCTGGCGATGTACACCATTACGTTTGACGCTAATCCGCTCGAACACGACCCCAGCAGGATAATCCCCGCTGCGATTTCAGGATCGAAATGAAAGATTTTGGTCAACGCAAACCCGGTAAGCGGCATAATGGTAAAATGGCTGCATAGGCCAATGAGAACGCCCTTCCCGGAGGTGGCCAGTTCCGAAAAGTCACGCAGGCTCATCTGAATACCCATTCCGAACATTACAAATTGCACTACAATGAGTATGAGCCACTTATTCCGAAGATCAAAATCACCCACGTGCAGAAAAGACTGCGGATAGGTCATGCCTGCCACAACCGCGGCGACTATCCAGGCAGTATATTGGTAACCCTGCAGACGGGGGATTGCGCCAATGCCAATGGCCCATGCAAGTGCTGTCCCCAGCGCAGCCGCCTTGAAAAGTGTATCCGTTTCCGTCAACCCGGCAAATGCGAGTAATGCAAGGCCAATCATGGCCAATGCAAGACATATTTTCCTGAATATCAACATCATTATACCTGACTAATAACCGAAGCCAGATAACGGACGGCTTCCGGAGGACTGGCTATAATCGGAACCCTCTTTTCTGCGTCCGACAACGTGTCGACCACGCGTGCCATCGACGCCTGTGCGAGCAGGATCACGTCCACCTGCGCAGATAATTCTCGCAAAGCCTGTGCAACCATCTGGTCATGCAAGCCCGGATTTCCACCCATCAATGCATCAAATGCACCCTCACAAAGCCTGCTGGTCAGTTGAATTTCCTTGCCAGCTGCCTGTGCACGGCGTTTTACCAGGTCGGCGGTCGGTTCCAGCGTGGTGGTCAACGTCGCCACCACCCCGATTCTCGTGCCTTTCGAAACGGCCAGATCGGCCATCGGCTGATCGACCCGGAGCACCGGCACGGAAGACAACGCGTCCGCGGCTTCCACTGCCCTACCTATGGATGAGCAGGTTACGAGAATGCGATCGGCACCGGCGGCTTCGGCAGAAGCTACATAATCTACAACCCTACGTGCTGTTGCAGGCATGAGTTTGCCTTTTGCAATCACATCCTTGATCAGACTATCGTCGACAATATTGAAGACGTTTACGCCAGGCAGGTATTCACTGCACAACTGCTGAAAGATCGGCACGAGCGTAGCCGAGGTATGGATCAGGCCTAATGTCACTGGTTTCATGAATGTGTTTCGGGAAAAGTCAAATTATCCTCTCTGTGGTGAAGCGAAACGAACTTTACTTTCGTTTACATTCTAATTATTTCGAAATTTAACTAAATATCGCTGTTTCGCAAAGCTAAAAGCAAAAAAAGACCGGACATAATCCGGTCTTTTTAATCCTTTACTATCTATGTTAACCAATCAAAATCATGATCAATCCGTTATATAAACTTGCGGTACAGTACCAACGGCTTCCTGCCAACCCCGATAGCTTGCTTTCACCGCTTCGTTCGCTGCGCTGGGGAGTATTACTGAATGTCCCGCACTCAATTTTTGCAAATAGTCGATATCAGGATAAACACCTGAATGCAAGCCCGAAAGATAAGCCGCACCCAACGCCGAAACTTCCGGAAAGCCCAGGTTTGCGACCGGCTTTTCGAGCAAATCAGCCAGCATTTGTACGACGAAAGAATTGGACGTTAACCCTCCGTCAATTTTTAATTCCTGCAACGCCATGCCCGTATCCGATTCCATCGCCACGATCACATCCTTGATCTGGAACGAAATGGATTCCAGCGCCGCTCGCACGATGTGGTTCTTATTTGAATTGAATGTCAGACCGGTAATGGACGCCTTCCGGTTCATATCCCAATACGGGGCGCCCAGTCCGCTGAATGCCGGAACAAGGTAAACACCACCGCTGTCGCTCACCGAACGCGCCATAGCCTCTGTTTCCCGAACGTCGTTAAATAGCCCGAGATGCGTTTTTAGCCATTCAATTGTCGCGCCACAAGTTACAATCACACCTTCCAACGCATACTCCACCCTATCAGCTGCGCTCCATCCGATTGTCGTGACCATTCCTTGCTGCGACAGTTTCGGCTCGGAACCTATGTTCATCAAAATCGAAGAACCGGTCCCCAGGGTTGCTTTGGCAATTCCGGGTTCGAAACAACCTTCCCCGAAAGCCGCCGCGTGCGAGTCGCCGATCATCGCGGTAACTGGTATGAAGCCAGGCAACAAGCCGCCAAAGTCCGTTACCCCAAAATGCGACGAAGACGGTTGAATATCCGGCAAATGCAACCCATCCAATCCGAATGACCGGATCAGTTCCTCATCCCATGACAATGTTTCGAGGTTAAAAAACAATGTGCGTGATGCATTGGTATGGTCGGTGAGATAGGCCGCGCCACCGGTCAACTTGTATAGCAGCCAGGTATCTACCGTCCCAAAAAACGCATTACCCTGCGCAATGGCTGTCTTTACAACCTCATTATAAAGGTTCAACCAAATCACTTTGGAACCTGAAAAATAAGGATCTGCCAACAAACCGGTCTTTTGCCGGATCATTTCTTCCAGTCCCGCCGCGCGTAGTTGCTCGCACACTGCTGTTGAGCGTTTGCATTGCCATACCACCGCAGGATGCAGTGGTTTCCCGCTCTTGTCCCAAAGCACAAATGTTTCGCGCTGATTGGAAATACCGCACGAACGAATATCCACTATACGTCCACCCCTTTCTGTAAAATCGGCGATACATTTGGCCACCGACGCTAAAACATTCTCATAAATCTCCTGCGGGTCCTGTTCCACCAGGCCGCCATCGAGATACATCGTGTGCAAGGGCTCAC
>DATMSL010000694.1:0-2432 GCA_035565435.1 Dyadobacter sp.
ATTTGCGTGAGGCTTTTTGATGGTCGTTGGGGGAGAAATTTTGAATGATTGAATGAGTGAATGAAAGTCAAGTGTGGTCAGGTGTTGATTTTCCTGACAATTTCATGACCACTCCTGACTCATTGACGATTTATTCGGTCATCGCTCCGGCGACCCGGTCAATCATTCACTCATTCACTCATTCACTCATTCACTCATTCACTCATTCACTCATTCACTCATTCACTCATTAAATCTTCCTCCCCGTATTAATAACATTCACCCCATTAAACCGTGTCGTCGAGCTGCCGTGGGAAACGGCGCTGATCTGGGAGGGCTGACCCTTTCCGTCGAAAAACGAGCCGAATGTCCGGTAATCGTCCTGGTCGCAAAGCTGCACACACGAATTCCAGAACTCCTGGGTATTCGACTGATAAGCCACATCGTCAAGCATGCCGGTGATTTCGCCATTTTTGATCTCATAGAAAACCTGGCCTCCAAACTGGAAGTTATAGCGCTGCTGGTCGATCGAATAAGAACCTCTTCCGATAATGTAAATACCTTTTTCGACACCTTTGATCATATCCAGCACACTCCGTTTCTCGGTGCCGGGTTTGAGGCTTATATTTGGCATACGCTGAAACTGCACAGAACTCCAATCGTCGGCGTAGCAGCAGCCGTGCGACTCTTTCTCGCCCAAAATCTGCACCTGGTCGCGGATGGCCTGGTAGTTGACCAGGATACCATCCTTGATAATGTCCCATTCCTTGCAAGGCACGCCTTCGTCATCATAGCCCACTGCACCGAGCGTGTGCGGCTGCGTTTTGTCGGCCACGATATTGACAAGCTTGCTGCCGTAGTTGAAATTCCTGGACTTCCATTTATCCAGCGTCGCAAAGCTGGTACCGGCGTAGTTGGCCTCATAACCCAGCACACGGTCGAGCTCCGTGGGGTGCCCTACCGACTCGTGAATGGTCAGTCCCAAATGGTTAGGATCCAAAACAAGATCATATTTACCCGGCTCTACGGATTTGGCGGTAACCTTCTCTTTCGCCTGCCGGGCGGCCACTATCGCATCCTCCACCATATCATATGAGTTGCGGTAACCCACCAGTCCTTTCGGACCGGCGATTTTCTCACTGGCCAGGCCGTCGAGATACTCGTAACCCATGCCCATTGGCGAACTGATCGCGTCGCGGGTTTTGAATTTGCCGGAAGCCTTATCTGTTACGGTAACGGTGAACGTCGGCCAGATCCTGTGGACATCCTGATCAATGAAGGAGCCGTCGGTAGAAGCGAAATATTTCTGTTCGTTGACGAAAAAGAGGTTGGAAGTCACAAAGTTGGCCCCATTATCCATAGCCGCACCGTTGACCTTCATCATGAGCTCGATCTTTTCCTTCACCGGTATTTCAAAAGCATTCTTGGTAATCGGCGTTTTCCAGACCTTGTCACCAACGCCTTTCTGTGCCGCAAGCACCACCGGCTCTTTCTGGAATTTCGAATTGGCCTTGGCAATCGCCACAGCTGTGGCGGCACATTGGGCAATGCCATCGGGCGTCACATCGCTCGTAGCCGAAAAGCCCCAGGTACCATTGGCGATTACCCGGATACCGATGCCGTAAGATTCCGCATTGACGATGTTCTGCACCTGCTTTTCACGTGTGAACAGGTATTGCTGCAAATAGCGGCCGATGCGAACGTCGGTGTAGGTTGCGCCCTTGTCGCGGGCGGCGTTCAGCGCGGTTTCGGCGAGTTTTTTCTTGGTAGCGGCATCGAGCCACGGGGCGAGCAGTTGCGCTTCGGCCACGGGACTCCCAACGACCGGGACCTCGGAGAGCATCATAGCGCCCAAGCCAAGGCCCGACATCTGCATGAAGTGTCTTCTTTTCATTTGGTTAAAAGGTCGGATATTGAATCTCCAATGTAATCAATATATCCTCAACAAATATTCGTGTGGCAATTTTTTTGTACCAAACAAAAAGCGCCGGAAGTTATTGAAACTTCGGCGCTCTTCAGGCGCGGTGGGAGACCGCAATACACTCGGGCCATGTAGAACGCTACGTCCTGCATGGTGTTTTGATAATCTTAACCTAATACAAACGAGATATCATCAGCGTCCGCAGCTGCTGTTCATCCCAGGGCTTGTTGACATAGCTGTGAAAATACCCTTTCCCGGCCGCCCAGCGAAATTCATCCGTATAGGCATTGCCCGTGAGCAACACACGCATACTGGAGGGATACTGATTGGAAGCCAATTTGAGAAATTCGAGGCCGGTCATTTCAGGCATCTGGTGGTCGGCGAAAATAACATCGATTTTGTGCTCGCCGAGGATTTTCAGCGCTTCTTCGGTTGAGTTGGCCAGGTAAATCTGGGCGTCTCTCCGGAAGGTCGCTTTAAAGGAATTCAGATTATTAATTTCATGGTCAACATAAAGGATGCTCATAGTTAT
>DATMSL010000695.1:0-3252 GCA_035565435.1 Dyadobacter sp.
GGTTTTCGACTCCAACGAAAAACGCGCCCCGAAATCTAACTCAATCTAACTGTAACTTTAACTTATGAAGAACCTTGGAAGTGAGAATTTAGACCAGGTCTTCAGAGATGAAATCACGAAAGTGTCGGACTTCAAGTTCGGGACAACGGTGGTGAATGTCTTTGACGACATGGTGAGCAGGTCAGTACCCTATTACAACGAGATGCAGCGGATGCTCGCCGAGATCGCTGCCGACCATGTGAAAGAAGGAACATTTGTGTACGACCTCGGGTGCTCTACCGGCACTACGCTGATCGGTCTGGACCAACTTATTCCCTCGGACATCCGGTTTATCGGAATCGACGAGTCGCAGGAGATGCTCGACAAATGCGACGTGAAGCTGAAAGAAGCGGGTTTTGTAAGACCATACGACCTCGTCGCGGGAGATTTGCACCAGCAGCTTCCCATTTCCAATGGTTCTGTTGTGATACTTTGCCTTACGCTGCAGTTTGTGAGGCCATTGTACCGCGAAAGGCTTCTGAGAAACATTTACGAGGGATTGAACCCCGGCGGTGTGCTGCTGCTGGTGGAGAAAGTGCTCGCGGAGAGCAGCGTGTTCAATCGTGATTTTATTAAATACTATTACAACTATAAGCGGCGCAACCATTACAGCGAGCTCGAAATATCCCAGAAACGGGAAGCGCTCGAAAATGTGCTGATCCCTTACAAGTTGTCTGAAAACATGCTTCTGCTGAAAGAAGCCGGTTTCGCCGACTGCGAAATTTTCTTCAAGTGGTACAATTTTTCAGGAATGATAGCTTATAAAAAATCATGATTGCGATCGGTAACTTCTTTTTCAAGTACAGAAATAATTTGTTTATCATCCTGTATCTGCTGCTGTTTGTACCATCGCCGCCGATCTTTTCACGTGAGCAATTCGGCCCGGGCTATTACCTGTACCCGGTGATCCTCGGATTGCTCGTGACATTTTCGGGAGAGCTAGTCCGGGGCATTACCATCGGCCTCGCGTACATTATCCGCGGGGGCCGCGATAAAAAAGTATATGCCGAAAAGCTGGTGACCGAAGGCATTTTCAGGCATTGCCGAAATCCGTTGTATGTAGGTAATATACTGATGTTGCTGGGTGTGGGCATTCTGGCCAATTCACTTATCTATGTCGGAATCGTAATGCCGCTGTTTTTGTTTATCTATCAGGCGATTGTACTGGCCGAAGAGAACTTTCTGAGGAACAAATTCGGAGCACAGTTCGACGCATATTGCAGTCGTGTAAACCGCTGGCTGATTAATCCGGCCGGTATTTCGGAGACCTTCAAAGACATGCGTTTCAATTACAAACGCTGGCTTTTAAAAGAATATAATACATTGCTGGTGTGGCTGATAGGCATTGTGGCCATACTGATTTTCAAATACCCGGAAATCGTGCCGGAACCGAATAGCAGGATCACCATTTTTGTGGCGATCGTACTGATACTGGGAGCATTGTATGGTTATGTAAGGTATTTGAAGAAATCCGGAAAAATGACAGACAGCATGGCCTGAAATAAGAGGGGCGGCGTTTTTATATGAAACGCCGTCCGAAAGTACCGCATTGGCACACTATTGGTTAAGCCTCCTGAACCTACCCGAAGCATATATTTCATTACCCCCTAATAAAATTAAGCACCATGAATATTGTAATCGTAGGAGGAGGATTTGCCGGCGTCAACCTGGCGCTGGACCTTGCAAAGAGTGAGAAATTTGAGGTAACACTGGTTGATAAGAACAACTACAACTTCTTTCCGCCGCTGATATACCAGGTCGCTACTGCCTTCCTGGAACCATCGAGTATCAGTTACCCGTTCCGAAAACTCTTTTCAGGAAAAGAAAACCTTCACTTCCGGCTGGGGGAGCTGCAAAGAGTGGTGCCGGGGGAAAACAAGATCATCCTGCATAACGGCGAGCTAGCCTACGATATCCTGGTGTTTGCGACGGGCGCAGAAACGAATTTCTTCGGAATGGAGAATGTCAAGCGCAATGCGACGCCGATGAAAACGCTCGAAGATGCGATCAGTATGCGGAACAAGCTGCTGATGCAAATGGAGCAGGCGACGCTCAGTACCGACCCGGCAGAGATCAAGAAGCTGCTGACGGTCGTGATCGCGGGCGGAGGACCTACGGGCGTGGAAATCTCCGGGATGTTTGCCGAGATGCGTAATGGTATTCTGCGTAAGGAGTATCCCGAGCTGGCTGGGAAAGGCAGCGAAATATACCTGGTCGACGGCAGTGAAGCATTGCTCTCACCGATGAGCAAGGCGTCGCAGGAAGATACCTATCGCGACCTGAGCAAACTCGGCGTGAAGATCCGCCTCAATACCCACGTGTCCGACTTTGTCGACGACAAGGTATACTTCTCCGAAGGCGATAGCATCGAAGCTAAGACGCTCATTTGGGCAGCCGGAGTTACAGGCAGGGTTTTCGAAGGTATTCCGGCGGAAGCTTACGGACGCGGGCGCAGATTGCTCGTGGATGCGTACAACAAAGTGAACAGTACCTATAATATCTATGCGATCGGCGACTGCTGTCTGCAAACCACCGACGCGGGCTTCCCGAACGGGCACCCGCAGGTAGCGCAGGTAGCGATCCAGCAGGGCAAGAACCTGGCACGTAACTTCGAGCGCATCGCCGAGCATCAGCCGCTGCATGCATTTAAATACAATGACAAAGGTTCGATGGCCATTATCGGCCGCGCCAAAGCCGTGGTAGACCTGCCTTCGCCAAAAGTACATTTCAAAGGCGTGATCGCGTGGCTGGCCTGGCTTTTCATACACCTCATTTCGCTGATCAACCACCGTAATCGTATGAAAACGCTTTACAACTGGATGATCGCCTATTTCACCAAAGATCAGTCCCTGCGAATGATCATCAAGCCTTCGGTAACGCAGGAAAAGGTCGAATCGGTTTAATGGAACCGTAATTCAACGTTTATCGTTGGCAGTTTGACAAAAAACACTGAATTTTAGTAACCGAAAGCCATCAGAGCATTCATTCAGTGTGCAAAAAACCAAATAATGGAACCGATCACGATTGATGTAACTCAAAACACACCATACGGTCTCCAGAAACTTGACTCATCCATTTCTTTCCGGAGCTTCATCAGCTTTCTGGAAAGTAAAATCGATCAGGAAGAAACGGTCAAAAAGACATTTTTCTCGCTGGTTCTTGACAAACTGAAAGCCAATCCGGCTTTCAGCCAGGATATTCCGCTCTCGGAAG
>DATMSL010000696.1:0-5755 GCA_035565435.1 Dyadobacter sp.
ACTCATCGCTACAAATCCAATCACGGAGTTCAACCCACATCATCGCACGCATATTCAAGTAGAGGTCTGGTTTGCGCGAGGGTCGTGCCTGCGGCATCACTGCTAGGACCGGCAAACCCGCTGCACGCAGCATCGAGGCAACGCCGTGACCAATGCCGTTCGCGTCAACACAAATCTTTACCGGACGCTGGGCCTTTGGTGTCTTGTTCCACTCGTCTTGAATGAAGTTGAACAATTGAACCGCGTCTGTCTTGTCCCGCCATTTGAATGTGGTGGTGTTGTCGTGGCGCTTTGACAGGACTGATTTATCTCGGCCTTGCCCCGATGGATCAAGACCCCAAATGCGCGGCGCGTCTTCGGACGGCAAAACATCGGTGTTGCCAATTGCTGCTTCAATGTATTCACGTGGGATAAGCGTATCGCTATCTGATAGCGGAAACTCACCAAGCACCATCGCTCGATAGTCGCGTGAAGTGACAGCGCCATACGAAAGAGCCTGTTCGTCGTGGGCTTCCGGGTTGTTAAGAAAACGTCGAGCATCACGCATAACACCGTGGACTTTCGTCCACTGGTCACACATGGGCGATTTGAAGAACGTATCGTAGAAATACGAGTTGATCTTTTCGGGGTTAGATACGAGGCAAAGTTTAGAGTTATGGTCGGCGAGAATGTTGACTAGACCGCCAGTAAAGATCTCACGATCAACACCAGTGGCCTCGTCCACGAAAACGTAGTTGTTGGTTTTGTGGATACCGCGAACACGCGCAACGTTCTCTTTGAGAACGAGTTTGTATTCGGCAAAGCAATCCTTTGGTGCGGTCTTGCGCTCCGCTTTGCTCTCGGTGATGTCGTAACCTTCTTGGAGCCAATCCGGCATACGCCCATACAGCGAGTGAACTTCCTTCCAGAACACCGATTTCAGGTTTGATTCAGAAGGCCCAAAGATCGTAACTTGAACTTGGTTATGCGTGACTAACGACCACCAAACGAGGACTGCCATCGCGAATGTCTTGCCGAGGCTTGTACCACCGCGAAACGTGATGCGTTTGTTGTTTTGAAACGCTCGGATAAACTCGGTCTGCTTTGGCGTCAGTTCTGCGTTGAAAACATGTTTCGCAAACAGAACAGGGTCTTTTCGCCACGATAGAATTAGTTTTTTGAGGGCTTCTTCGTCTTCTTGTGCGACTTCCATTCGATACCTTTTTATTGGGATCGAATATTTATTTGGATCGCATCAAACCGGCCGGATATGAGGTCCAAACCCTGCAAATGTCGCTGAAAATCAGGGTTTTCCGTAAATACGTAGGAACCAACTCAACTACGGAGGACTACGTATGAAACTACGTGTCTACATCGCGGGTCGATACCGCAAATACGATATCCCGGCGATCCGCGCAGCAAACCCCTCATATGACGAACTCGAAGCAACCAAGCATTTCGTTGACGAGAAATATGGGGAGTGGATCAGCGCGAATATGAAAAATGCAGCGCATGAATATCTGATCGAAACGGTATGCCCGGACTACTTCGACATCAATTTCACCTACCGAGACGACGCTGAAGAATTCAAGAAAATCATTGGCGGGAACTACTTGTAAGGGAGCGGATATGGCGAAAAAGAAAAACGAAAATAGCCTGAGTTTCACGAACGAAGAAGACCGTCCAACCTACAAGTTGAAGAACGGCGAAGTCGTCCCAATGAGTGACGCACGGATTGCAGCGATGCAGAAGAACGCGTGGAAAGAAGGCGAAAGCGGCAACGCTGCTGGCCGTCCACCTGATCCGGTGGAAACGAAGATGAAAATGTATCAGTACAACGACGAGGCGATTGAAACGCTCCGCGATATCTATCTGAACGGCTCGAATGAAGGTGCGCGAGTTAAAGCGGCGATGGCGTTTGTCACCCCATTCGTGGCTCCGGCTGCGCAAAAGCAAGAAACCGATATCAATATCAATCTGACGACGCGTAGCGTGAGCAAATTCTTGATGTCGATCACTGAGGATTTCGAAACGGACCCCTCATTGCTGATCGACGTGACACCGAACAAGCCGGAGGACGAAAACGCTTGACGTGTTGTGTTGCAGCGCAGTCGCTTTGAAGCACGGAGGCTCACCCGCTGCGGCTAGCAGTACCGTAATGCACATACGTTTTAGCGCGAGAGCGTGCTGTGTGAGCCTCTGTGCTTCTTGCAGAACAAACGGACTATGGCTTGAAAGATCAAGAGTATTAGGGTAGCAGGATCGCAACTATTAGGGGAGTTATGCAGTGTTTGAGATTGCCGGTGGCATTGTTCTTGCGTATCTCATCATCCGTTTCCGGCATTCCATTGTAGCAATGCCCATCTTGATCATCGCGGGCATTATGTCTCTGTTCACTCGCAAGCAGCGCGGCAGGTTTGATCGACCAATGCCAGGAACACAAGAGCACCTGCAGTGGGCAAACCGCGAAGGCGTTTGGCAGTATGAACCCGCCGCACGCCCATCTGTAGCCCCTGTCTTGCCTCCTAAGCCCAAAAGAGAAATGCCGCCTAAACCAGCACGCAGTTCTCCGGAGTACATGGATTGGGCCAATCGCGAAGGCAAATGGGCCGACGAGGATTAAACTAAAGTCATGGAAAAGCCCGCCGTTTCCAGCGGGCTAAGTCCGATTGCGCAAGCGGACTGTCGATTATTTCTTCTTCGCACGACCCTTCTTGAGCCGCTCCGAACGCTCCAGCGAATGCAGCGCAATCGTGTCGTGCAGTTTCTTATCCTGCTCGATAGTCATCTTTGCAGCGGTCAGTATTTCGACCACCTTATCAAGATCAGCAGCGCGGAACAGTTTGCTGCCGGCGATCTCGAAAGCGTTGCGACCGATCCGAACCACGTAACCAGCACCGTCTTTGCGGAACCACAGGCTGCGCGTGCTAATGTCTTTGCCTGCCTTCACCTGACCCGCGTACTCGATCTGCGTCTTGATCTTGTCGTAGAAGATATCCAGCGGGCTACGACCACCAACGTGACCGGTTGTTGCTGCGGCTTTGAGCAGTTCCATTGCATTTGTCATCTTCGATCTACCTTTGCACCAGCAGCGTCATTGCTGCCGTGCTTCTCTATCAATAGCCGTTGATGAATCAGGGCAACCGAAGACTGCTCAGGGCAAAAGACATAACCATAGCAGTGAGCAAACATACACTGTAGTTGACAACAACTACCACTATAGGTTTCGCTCAATATCGAAATTCACAGGATCAGGGCATGGCATCCGCACTCGCTGAATATTTTACGCTCAACTACATTGGGTTCACTGTTGGAGTGCTTTCAGCACTATTCTCAATTTACGCCTACGTTCGTACACGCGAACGTTTCGGTATGACATACCGAGCATTCGATGAAACAATCGTTGGAGGTGAAAGCCCAACTCTATTCGATGACAGGATTGAAATCCGATTTGACGACATGGTGATAGATCGTGTCAACAAAACTACTTTTTGGATTTGGAATAGCGGAAACAAGACAATAAACGTTTCGGACATTGCGCTACATGATCCCCTCGTTATTGCCCTCCCAGACGGGAGCACGATCCTACAAATGAGTACTCGGAGTAAAACACTGGCGAATGCAGTACGCGTTAATCTGTTCGCATCAGACAGGGTTTTTCCAACGTTTGACTTCCTTGATCCCAATCAGGGGTTTGTATGCGAAATTCTGCATACAGCAGAGAAGAATACTTTGAGTTTGCAAGGCACAATCAAGGGCGGCGGAAAGATCTTAAACTCTAAAGACCACGACTCTTGGGCGAGCATCTTATCCACTCTGCCGAAAGTGTTTGTAAATTTTGCAGGAATGGGCTTCACCGTTCTGGTAGCAAACTTAATCACATCGCCAATCCCGAGTAATTATGAATTGCTAAAACCATTGCTGTTCGTAACAATGTTCATTGTTTTGGCTGGATCGTTTTTCGCCGCCGTTGATCGGCTCCTTGAAAGAAGAAAAAAACAAGTCCCGCCATACTCACTAAACGACTGAGCACCCTTGAATGCGGCGGAGTAGTCGAATGACCGTAAGCGCGAATTTCCGTGCACCTTTTGTCATTGAGCGCCGCTCAGTTTATGGACTATTTTCCTCCACTGCTGCGTCGTCAGCCCAAGGAGGGGTTGCGCCGCCGGGAACTATCCATTCGTAGCCCGTCTTTTCTTTCAGAATTTCCAACTGCTTATGTAAGCGACTGTGCATAAGGCCATCGAGGAAAACTACCAATTCCTCCCACTCATCGGCACCTTGTATATAGATGCCCATTTTCTGATTAAGGTTCACGCTAAACTGATTGCCAATGAACGTTACTTCAAGACCGTTGGAAATCGAGGGGTGGTGATCGTTGTGAGCAAACCGCTTGTTACGGACACCTATCAGAAAATCGTGGACCGGCCTAAGATGGGGAGGTATTTGTTTTCGCGAAATGCCAGTTCCCGATCCACCATCAACAAGGCGCTTATATGTGACAGAGAAGACGGACATCAGCATATCCTGCTCTAGGATACTCTCCGTTGTCGCTTCAAACTTAGTATTTTGCAGTCTGTATTGAATGTAGCGGAGGCTAACCATCGTCGGCAGCGCGCCGCCAATCACATTGAGACGGTCTATTTCTTTCTCGACGGACCTCACAATCGACGTTACGTGTTCTTGCGTCGCATCCGCCAGTGCTCGCATTTCTGGGGGAAGATATTGGAACATCCACGACGGAATAATGTAGTTTTCGCCATCATCTATAATTGGTGGCCGAGATATTTCATCCATAACGGCTACTCTGTTTCGTAATGTTTAGGTGCACGCCTGCAAAAAGCGTTTGGCAAAATCGGTCAGAGCGTAGCCGGGCATTGGAGTGTTGGACAACAACCTCGCTTCTTCACTCAGTTTCGGAAGTGTCTTGTCGCTCGAAAAACCGAGCCGATAGCGTTGACGGAGGTCTTTCAGTTCGGCTTCCAATCCAGCGGTACTCATCGTGATCTTGTCAGTGCGATGGTCGACGATCACGGTTACGAGTGCAGTGCGGCCCAACGGTCCCTTTTCGGGTATATCAATTAGACCAAGCCGCGAGAGATTACTTATCGAGTACGAGATATGCTCATCAGAATATCGGTCTGTAATTACCTTCTGTAATTTTTCTGCTTCGCCTTTGAAGGCTTTCGAACGGGCTCGTTGTTGCTCTGCGCTCTTGGCGCGGAGTTCTTCATTTTTCGACATATAGTCGAATCCCGCCAATGCTTCTTCCCAAGTTTGGGTGTGCTGTTTAAAGGTCTCAGAAAATTTGACCATGTAGTTGAGGATTTGCGCGTCCAGACCGCTCAACTCACCAAGTAGGCGAGGGAAGGATGGGTCAGTAAAAGATTCTTGCTCAGGGTTCATCTTGTTTGACAATAGTGCCGACCACATCTCCCTTAGATCGGCGTCGTCAGTTTTGCTTGCACCCTCAAATATTGCGTAGAGTTCACCCATTGGAAGGGCTTTTGCATTTTCGATTTTAATTCCACGTTTCTCGAGGTGATCACGCGTCTTGGCAAGCGAGTCGATTAAGTTCCTTGTTCGCCATTGTTTGACCCGATCACCAACTAATCCTCCGAACACATCGCCCAAAAAGCCAAACGATCCGTCCAACGTCTCATTCATTGCACGCTCGGCAACTCGTCCGGCTGCGGCCTCAAGTTCGCTTTCAAACAGTACAACCTTAGGAACGGTTTTGTCGTCGTTCGGCACTTCAATCCCCCTGAAACATTTC
>DATMSL010000697.1:0-3438 GCA_035565435.1 Dyadobacter sp.
CATAATGCAGCTTACTCACGAAAAGGAAGTCACCCACCAGTAGGCTATTCTCCATCGACGGCGTTGGAATGGTAAATGCTTCAAAAAACAGCCAGCGGATCAGCGTTGCGGCGACTACCGCGAATAAAATGGAGTCAAACCATTCCCTTACCGGTGACTTTTTCTTTTTGGATTCAACTGAACTGGAAGTCAACTCTCTATTAACAGCCATGCGATGATTGATAGTTAGAATACTTTAAATTTTGAGAAGGTCATTCATCCCGAACACCCCGAATTTGCCCGGAAGCCATTCGGCAGCTACCACGGCGCCGAGCGCAAAACCCTGGCGGTTGTGGGCTGTATGGGATATTTCAATGGTATCCACTTCGGATTCATAGCGAACGATGTGGGTACCGGGCACTTCTCCGCGGCGTTCGGCCAGGATTTGAAGGTAACCTTCTTCATTTTCGGGAGCCAGCTTCCATCCGTCGACATTCCCCATTTCCTCGATAATGCCTTCCGCAAGCGTAATGGCCGTGCCGCTTGGCGCGTCGAGTTTGTGGATGTGGTGAACCTCTGTCATCGAGCTCTGGTATTCGTGCCCATTCATGAGGCGCGCCAGCATGCGGTTGAGCCGGAAGAACAGGTTCACGCCAATACTGTAATTGGAAGCGTAGAAAAACGAACCCGACTGAGCCTTGCAAAGCGCTTCCACTTCTGCGCGGCGGTCGAGCCAGCCTGTGGTTCCGCATACGATGGGCCAGCCTTTTTTAAGGCAATAAATGATATTTTCAAATGCGGATTCCGGTGAACTGAACTCGATGGCAACATCTACATCAGCAGTTTGCAGCTTGTCCATGTCCGCACGGTTTTGCACATCAATTTTCCCAACAATCGAATGCCCTCTTTCAATGGCAATCTGTTCGATCGTCTTCCCCATCTTTCCGTACCCCAGTAATAGTATTCTCATTAATCTGTTATTTGAAAATCAGTACTCTTTTAAATCACTTAAAATTAAAAACCACACGCAAACCCGGCGTAGGGGTCTGCATTGCGGGCTGGTTCAGTTTCGGGCTCACATTCAGCGTCAGGTCGTCCGAAAGGTCGAATGTCTTCAAATGCGCCGCCACATTAGCTTCAATGATCGACAACGTGTAAATCAGGCCCGTTACGATAATGGCAAAGCCGCGGTTCCGCCGCCAGTAATTCTTTTGCCTGACAATCTGGCTATGCGTCGCATCCCGGTACTCGCTGCTCGTGTTCAACAGGTTTCTGACCCTTACATTCACAGTGGCATCGTCGCCCGCCAGTTCCTTCTTCCGGTTTCCGTACTCCGGATCGTTCTTATCCAATACGTAAAACGACTTATACGCATCGAGAAAGTCGTGGTATTTGATCGTATTCAGGTAGTAGGTATAAAGCCCTCCGCCGAATGCCAGGTACACGATAGGCGCCTTCCAGTAATCACGATTATATATCTGGCCTGCGCCCGGTATTAAAGCCAACTTGGTAGCCGTTTTCGGCACCGGCATCCATTTCTTTTTAACGTTTTTTAACGAATCTGCCTGGGCCAGAGTAGTGCTGTCCAATACGACAGCCGGCAATTTTTCGGTTTTCAGACTATCCTTTTTACCCTCCGTCTGTGCTGCAATCCGACCTGAAACCAGCAAAATCAACCCTAACAATACCCAGTTTTTCAACGTTTATTTGAATTTCAGTGTTTCTAAAATCTTTTTCAGTTCGTCCTGAGAGCCGAAAGGGATCTTAATCTCGCCTTTATGCTGCTCATTGCTCTTAACGGACACTTTTGCCCCAAAAAAGGACGAAAGCTGGAACTGTAACGACTTTATTTCCTGATTAATTGTCGGCTGTTTTTTCGACTCAACGGGGATATTACTCACCATTCCGAGCTTCCGCACCTCGTCCTCTACCTTCCTTACCGACCATCCTTCTTCGATAATCTGGTTAAAAATTTTCAGCTGGCTCTGGTCGCTGTTGATCGTAATCAGCGCTCGGGCATGGCCCATACTGATTTTATCGTCACGCAGTGACGCCTGGATCACCGGCGGTAGTTTGAGCAAGCGGATATAGTTGTTGACCGTCGTGCGGTTCTTGCCCACGCGCGCGCCGAGTTCTTCCTGTTTCAGGCTGCATTCGAGGATCAGCCGCTGGTAGCTCAATGCAATCTCAATCGCATTGAGGTTCTCACGCTGGATGTTCTCGATCAGTGCCATTTCCAGCATTTGCTGGTCGTTAGCGGTGCGAATGTAGGCGGGAATGGTCGTCATCCCCAGCGATCGGGACGCCTGCAAACGGCGTTCTCCGGAAATCAACTGATAGGAGTCCTCCGACAGCTGCCGTACGGTAATCGGCTGAATAATCCCCTGGACGCGAATAGAGTCGGCCAGTTCTTCCAGCGACTCCTGGTCAAACTTCGTCCGGGGCTGGTAAGGGTTGGCCTCGATCTGGCTCACATCGATCTCGTTCATCGAACCGATGATCTCAGTCGGCGAAATGCGCGTGTTGGTTCTGGGCGTATTGATCTTCTCGGAGTCTTGCAGAAGAGCGCCTAGTCCCCTTCCCAGTCCGGTCATTTTTTTCGTCTTGCTGCTATTCTCCATTGCCTGTTCGTACTATCGTGATCAGTTCACCCTGTCGGAGAGCAAACCGTTTTTACTGAGAATCTCTCTTGCAAGGTTCAGGTAGCTAACGGCCCCTTTGCTATCCGAATCCTGCGCCATGACAGGGATTCCGAAGCTCGGCGCCTCACTGATACGTACGTTACGAGGTATGATGGTGTTGAAAACAAGAGATTCGAAGTGGTTGGTAACCTCGGTCACCACCTGGTTGGACAGACGCAGGCGGAGGTCGTACATCGTGAGCAGGATGCCCTCGATGATCAGGTTGGTATTCAGTCGCGACTGAATGATCGTAATGGTGTTCAACAGTTTACCCAGACCTTCCAATGCAAAATACTCGCATTGCACGGGAATGATCACCGAATCGGCGGCGGTCAAGCTGTTGATCGTGATAAGACCAAGTGAAGGAGAACAGTCAATAATGATAAAGTCATAGTCATCGCGCACTTCGGCGATGGCGTCCTTCATGCGATGCTCCCGGTTTTTAAGATTGATCATCTCGATCTCCGCCCCTACCAGGTCGATATGCGACGGCAGCAGGTTCAGGTTAGGAAAATCGGTTTGCAGGATAATTTCCGAAGTCTTCGCCTGCTCCACCATGCATTCGTAAATGCTGTTTTCCATCTCCTGCGGATTGAAACCGAGCCCGGACGTAGAGTTCGCCTGCGGGTCAGCATCGATAATGAGTGTGCGGAATTCTAGCGCAGCCAAACTGGCCGCAAGGTTAATAGCAGTGGTGGTTTTCCCTACGCCTCCCTTTTGGTTTGCAATTGCAATTACTTTGCCCATGTATTCATTTGAGTTACCAATGTCAAATTTC
>DATMSL010000698.1:0-3767 GCA_035565435.1 Dyadobacter sp.
GGCATTTAATATATCTTTCAATAAAAATAAGGTGGTCAAACTGGGACCTTCCGGTAACCCGATTATCTCGAAAAGTCCTTCATTCAGCCCGAATACCCACATTACCAAAATCGGTTCGCCGATCGGCAGCTTCTGGGGTTATGATGCGATCGGTGTGTATCAGTCGCAGGAGGATGTGGACAACAGCCCGAGGGTAGGCGGGGCCAATGGCTCCCGCCCGGGCGACCTCAAATTCCGCGATATCGACGGCGACGGTGCCATTACTCCCAGCGACGTCACCATCATCGGTGACAACAGCCCCGACTTCTTTTACGGCATCACCAACAATTTCTCTTATGGCCGGTTCAGCCTCAGCATATTGGGGGACGGTGTGCAGGGCATCCAGCTTTTGAATGGCTCCCGCCGGAATATCGGGCTTGTGAATGGCAGTTATGCCCGCAAAGACGTACTCGGCCGCTGGCAATCGCCTTCGCAACCAGGCGATGGGCACACACCGCGCGCGAACGTGGCGCCTACGGGTGGGAACGTGAGCTACGTGTCAAGCTTGCTCGTCGAGAATGCTTCGTTTTTCAGGATCAGGAATATCAATTTGAGATACAACCTTCCCGAAAGCGTTTCGAAATCGGTGTATTTGCAAAATGCGGCGGTGACGCTTTCTGTGCAGAATGCGCTCACATTCACGCCTTACCGCGGCTATAACCCCGAGCAGAGCCTCAACGGCAGCAGTTCGCTCACGCCGGGCGTCGATTTCAACGGCTACCCGCTCGCCCGCACATTCACCCTCGCATTGAACCTGACATTCTAAACCCGACCTGAATTTATGAAACTCAATACCATCATTTTCGGCTCCATGTGCGTGCTGGCCTCGGGCTGCTCGGGTTTTCTGGAACTCGCGCCCATCGACGCCACCAACGTGAACAACTTTTACAAAAACGCTTCCGACATGCAGGCCGCCGTGACGGCCGCCTACGGAATGCTCGCCAATGCCGGCGAATACGGCTATGCCTACTACAATGTGGCCGAAGTGCGCTCGGACAACACCATGAACTGGGAAGGCGGCGGCAATCTGCCCGACGCCGAACTCGACCAGTTCAAAATGGCTTCTACGAACGAGATCATCCGCGTGATGTGGGTCGATACCTACCGCGGTATCCTCGCCGCCAACACCGTGCTCGACCATATCGGCGGTGCGCAGATGGATGATGCGCTGCGGCATCGGTTTATCGGTGAGGCGCGTTTCCTGCGCGCATTGCAGTATTTCAATCTCGTCCGCACCTTCGGCGATGTGCCGCTGGTGCTGTCCGAAACCAAATCGGTAGACGAAGGTTACAGCCAGCCCCGCGTGCCGAAAGCGGAAGTGTACGCCCAGATCGTCGCCGACCTGGCGGATGCAGAGCAAAAGCTGCCAGTGTCCTATTCCGGCAACGACATCGGACGGGCCACGCGCGGTGCGGCCAGGGCATTGCTCGGCAAGGTGTACCTCACCACCGGTGATTTCGCCAAAGCCAAGGATAAGCTCAAAGAAGTGATTGACGCGGGAACCTACAAATTGCTCGACGATTATGCCGCGCTCTGGCCGGTTGCCAATGCGAACAATGCGGAGTCCCTGTTTGAAGTACAAAAAAAAAAGGGAGGAACAGGTACCGGCAGCAGCTTTTACAACAACTTCGCCCCACGCAATTCGGGTAGTTCGGTGATTAAAGTCGGCTTTGCCGGCGGGCGGCACCTGCCTACCACCGACCTCATTGCGGCCTATGAAGCAGGCGATTACCGCAAAAATGTTTCATTGTCATTGGGCTATACCGACAATGTAACCGGTAAATATGTGGCTGATCCTTATACCCTTAAATTCCAGGATACGCCGTTCACCGATGGCGATGCCGACAACAACTGGCCGGTATTGCGCTATGCCGATGTGCTGCTCATGTACGCCGAGGCCGTGAATGCAACCGACGGCCCTACCGCGGCGGCTTACGAGGCCATCAATGCGGTGAGGAAGCGGGCGAAATTGGCCGCCTTACCCGCGGGCTTGTCCAAGGCTGCGTTTGCTCTTGCCATTGAGCACGAGCGGCAGGTGGAGCTGGCATTCGAAGGCCACCGCTGGTTCGACCTCGTGCGCACCGGACGGGAGGTGGTGGTGATGAATACGCATTTCAAAGCTACGGTCGTGCAGGATTTTAATGCCGTTTTCCCCATCCCGCAGACGCAGATCGACATCAATCCGAGCGGGATCAGGCAGAATCCGGGGTATAGTTTTTAATGAGTGAATGAGTGAATGAGTGAATGAGTGAATTTTGAATGACCGAATGATTGAATGATTGAATAGTCAGGAGTAGTCAGGCATTGTCGTCGAGAATCATTAATGAATCTACTCACTCATTCAAAATTCATTCACTCATTCTCCGTTCCACGGCGGCTCATTCAAAATTCAGTCATTCAATCATTCAATCATTCACTCATTCACTCATTCAATCATTCAATCATTAAAATGAAGCAAGTTACATTTTTCATCCTCGTTCTGTCACACCTGGTAGGGCCTGCATTTGGCGCGTGGGAGGGCTCGGATAGACACGCGGTCGCCGATAGCATTGTCACCCCTGAAATTTTCATCAACACCGGTTTCGAAAACGCCTCGCCTATGAACTGGCGTATCGATTCGGCGGGGCGGGTGATCGGTCAGATGGTGTACGACCATGAGCGCTTTTCGCCGAACCGGGCGGTGAACCATTACCATTTCAGGGTGGAAGCCGCTGTGGGTACGGAGGTGACTTTGATCCTCGAAAATTTTGATAACATCTGGAACGGCAGGCTCGCCAGCGACCTTTCGGAGAAGTCGCGGTATGTGGTTTCTTTTGATAATAAAAAGTGGGAAAGCCGCTCGGTGATCCCGTTGCCGGGCCGCAGGGTGTTTATCAAATTCAAAATGGAGGCGCCGCATGCCTACATCGCCAGCGTGGAGCCGTACCGGATCAGTGACCTCGACAAAATGCTGGCGCGCATCAGGCAGAATAAGAATGCGAGTGTGACCACCATCGGGAAAACGTCTGAAGGCCGCTCGCTGGAAATCGTGCGCATTGGCAATGAGAATGCGCCGAAACGGCTCTTCCTGCGGGCGCGGGCGCATGCGTTCGAGGCGGGCGGGAACTGGACCGTGGAAGGCCTGGTGCAAAAACTGCTCAGCAACGACGCCGACGTGAAACGTTACCTCAAAACTTACTGCGTGTACATCCTGCCGATGGCCAACAAGGACGGCGTAGCACGCGGCAAGACGCGTTTCAATGCAAACGGCTATGACCTGAACCGCAAATGGGATGTTCCCGCCGATTCGCTCATTGCCCCGGAGAACTACTATCTCGAACAATGGCTGCACCGCATGGTCAAGGCCAACAAACGGCCCGACCTGGCCCTGGACATCCATAACGATGCCGGCGGCTACCTGCACATCAGCCGCCCCGACGGCGACATCAGCGCCTACCTTTCCAATATGGAAAAGCTGGAAATGCTGCTGCGTAAACACACCTGGTTCACGGCCGGCTCTACCAAACCCAGCTTCCGCAACCCGGGCACACTCGGCGAGGGCTTTATGGAGCGCTTCGGCATTCATGCCGCCGTTTACGAGCTGAACTACGAATGGATCGCCGGATTGAACAAAGCCCCCCTGGCAGAGGACTGGATTTCACTCGGGAAAGATCTCGGGGAGGTGTTTTATAATTATTTTAATGGAAGTCGGTAGATCAAATGTTTAGTTTCATAAAGCGAGGGAAAAC
>DATMSL010000699.1:0-8252 GCA_035565435.1 Dyadobacter sp.
ATATAAATAAAAAACGGTTACAAAATTTATGATTATGCTAAAACCTTTACCGCTTATCGCGGGGTTGCTTATGCTGGCTACCGCCTCTCTCGCACAAAACGAGCCCATGGAAATGCCCACAGGGTACGATGCAGTGCGCCAGGGCGTGATGGCAGGAAAAATTGATACGCTGCAATACGAATCCGGGACGGTGGGCAATCGCAGGAAAGCGCTGATCTACACGCCGCCCGGATTTTCAAAAAAGAAAAAATATCCTGTGCTGTATTTGCTACACGGCATTGGAGGAGATGAAAAAGAATGGCTGAAAGGCGGTAACCCGCAACTGATTCTGGACAACCTGTATGCGGAAAAGAAGATCGAGCCTATGATCGTGGTCATGCCTAATGGCCGGGCCATGAAAGAGGACCGGGCGACGGGGAATATCATGGCACCCGATAAGGTGGCCGCTTTCTCGACATTCGAAAAGGACTTGCTCACCGACCTGATCCCATTCATCGAGAAGAAATATCCCGTGCTCGCCGACAGGGAAAATCGTGCGATTGCAGGGCTGTCGATGGGCGGTGGGCAGTCGCTCAATTTCGGGCTGGGTAACCTGGACAAGTTCGCCTGGGTAGGAGGGTTTTCGTCTGCGCCTAACACGAAAAAGCCGGAAGAACTGATGCCTGATCCCCAGAATGCCAAAAGCAAATTGAAATTGCTCTGGCTTTCCTGCGGCGATGACGACCGGCTGATCACTTTCAGCAAGCGCACGCACGATTACCTATTCGAGCACGATGTTCCGCACGTGTATTACATTGAGCCGGGCGTCCACGATTTCAAGGTTTGGAAAAATGGCCTGTACATGTTTTCACAGTTTTTGTTTAAACCCGTCAATGTCCAATCGCTGTCGAAGTACACCATCCTCGGCACGCCGGCGTCGACAAATGTCCGATCGGCAAAATATCCTCAGATCCTGCCGGACAATCGGGTGGTATTCCGCACCAAAGCGCCCAATGCCCAGAAAGTGCAGGTGGACCTGGGTAAGAAATACGATATGCTCAAAGACACCGCCGGCTTTTGGTCGGTGACCACGGATTCGATCGGGGAGGGCTTTCATTACTATTCGCTGCTTATCGATGGTGTGGCATTGGCCGACCCGGCCAGCGAGACTTTTTACGGAATGGGCAGGATGGCCAGCGGCATCGAAATACCTTTCCGGAAGGGTGGTTATTATGCCCTGAAAGAGGTGCCTCACGGCAATGTGCAGATTCAGCGTTACCTGTCGAAAGCCAGCAATACCTGGCGGGAAATGTACGTATACACTCCTCCGGGCTATGACGCTACGACTCAAAAGTATCCCGTGCTGTATCTGCTGCATGGCGGCGGGGAAGACCAGAGGGGCTGGGCTACCCAGGGCAAGACGAACCTGATTCTGGATAACCTGATCTCGGAGGGCAAGGCAAAACCAATGCTGATCGTGATGATGGATGGTAATTCGGGAATCCCGCTTGGCCCGGGCAGCCTCGGGACGGCAGGCGATGGTTTTCTGAAAGCTTTCGAGAATGAGTTAAAGCTGGGCGCGATACCTTTTGTGGAGAGCACTTACCGGGTCGAGGCTAATGCTGCGAACCGCGCACTGGCCGGCTTATCTATGGGTGGGATTCAGACACTTTACGCCGGTATCAAGAATACGGACATGTTTTCATCGCTCGGTGTGTTTAGCTCGGGCTGGTTTGGGAATAATAATGCATTGTCGGGCCCGCATTACGAGTTTGCCAAAACCAATGCGGCCACTATCAATAACAATCTGAAAAACTTCTGGATTTCGATGGGCGGGCCCGAGGACATTGCTTTCAAGAACTGCAAGATCATGCTCGCAAAATATGACGAGCTCGGCATTAAATACCAATACAGCGAATACCCCGGCGGGCACACGTGGCCGGTATGGAGGCACGATCTGTTTGGATTTGCCCAGCGCCTGTTCAAATAACACACGCCGCATGGCGCATAAGATAACCTGGGAACCCGATCATGGATTGGGTTCTTTTAGATGTGGTAGTTAACTTTGGCCGAAGGATTCACTTTGGCCAATTTCGTTTAATTAAGTATTCAAAAAACTGAATACGCGGGATCGCCTGAGGGACTTGAATGACAAACCTTAATCCTGCATTTTTTTGGTGGTGAAACGACAAAGTCCATTGAAGGTTAGCGTGTTGATAATGGCGCTGTTGCTGATTCACGCCTCATTCCAATTATTTGCGCAGCAGCGCCGGTTTGTTCATGTCGATGCCCGCCAGGGCCTTTCCCACGCTCATATCAAAGCGATTTACCGCGACAAAAGCGGTTTCCTGTGGATCGGCACCGAATCGGGCCTCAACCGCTTTGACGGCTATGCGATCAAAGTTTTTCGGAATGATGCATCGGACCCTGCATCACTGTTTGACGACGATATTTCGGCATTGTTTGAAATGCCGTCCGGGAAAATGGGCGTTATCACCAGTCATGGCCCGTGCGTCTACGACCCGGCAACGGAAACCTTTTCGCGGCCCCTGCAAGGTTTTCAGCCTTATTCAGTCGGTAAGCCGGCTGATCTGAGAGTCGTGGTACCCGATAATAAGGGTAATCATTGGTTCCTCATTGAGGACGCGGGCCTCATTTGCTATAATGAAAAAAGTAAAAAGGCTTTTTCGATTAAACATTCAAACCGTGACACCACATCCATTGCCAGCAACGATATTACAGCCATGGCACAGGAAAGCGATGGCACTTACTGGCTGGCGCATTCAAATGGTATAGTCGAGCGTATAGCCCTTGAAAAGCAGGTTGCCCGCGTTATCAAAAGGCACAATTTCTTTTACGATCGCAGGCTGAACAAAAATGACAAGCTGCACTGCCTCCTCATCACAGACCGGGACGGGGACGTTTGGGTATTTCCCACCAACTTTGATTTGGGTGTGGGGTATCTGGACAAGCGGCTCGGCAGGATAAGCTATCTGGGCAAGAATTTTGGAAGTCCCCGCCTGAATTCGGACATGATTACCGGCGTGGTAGAAGACGACAGGGGCAATATCTGGATCTCCAACGGCCAAAACGGCATCGACGTGCTGGACAAAAAAACGCGATCGGTAACCAACATGCGGTATGCCTCGGAGAATGCGAATGGACTAAGCCACAACGCGATCACCGCGATGCTGAAAGATTCCGACGGGCTGATTTGGGTGGGAACCCATAAAGGCGGACTCGATTATTTTCATGAGAATATCCGTCTGTTTCCGCTCGTCAACCGGCGTACGAAGCCCTACGGCCTGCCTTTTGAAGATGTCAATGCTTTTGTTGATGACCACAAAGGTAATCTCTGGTTGGGAACGAATGGGGGAGGGCTGATCTATTTTGAAAGGAAGACAGGAAAATTCACGACTTACCGGCACGATCCGGGGAATCCGAGGTCGCTGAGCAGCGATGTGGTTGTGAGTCTGTGCCTCGATCATAAAAATCAATTGTGGGTGGGCACGTTCCTGGGCGGGCTAAATAGCTTTGACGGGCACCAATTTGTCCGGTATCAGCATGATCCTGCCAAGCCTCAAAGCCTTCCCGGAAGGAGCGTGTGGGAGATATTCGAAGACTCACAGCAACGGCTCTGGATCGGAACACTCGACGGCGGCTTGTGCGTGTATAATCCGGAAAGAAAAAACTTTACCCGGTATCAGCATCCTGATCAGCGGGCGCTATACTCAACCTATGTTCCCACCATTTTTGAGGATTCCAAAGGAAACATGTGGTTCGGGACTTCAACAGGGATCGACGTATTGAAAAAGACATCGGGTGCATTGGTGCATTTTGAAACAGAAAAAGGAAACCCGGCCTCAATCGTCAGTAACGACATCTTTGGCATAATGGAAGATGCCAAAGGGCGGATTTGGATCGGTTCCCGGGGAGGGCTCAGTCGGTGGATACCTGGCTCCAATCGTTTTGTGAACTACGGCGAAAAGCACGGGCTTCCGCATAATGCAATCCTGTCGATGGCCGAAGATGAAAACGGCCGGCTCTGGCTTGGTACGCCCAATGGCTTATCATGTGCGACGATTACTCCCGGCAAGGAGCGTTTGCAGGTAAGTTTCCGGAATTACTCGGAAATGGACGGGCTGCAAGGGAGGCAATTTACCGAAGACGCTGCGCTGAGGACACGCGGTGGGGAGCTGATTTTCGGCGGAGCCAGTGGGTTCAATATATTCAGGCCGGGCGATTTGGCAGAGAATAAAATGGTGCCCCGGTTGGTATTTACCGATTTTCAACTATTCAACCGCAGTGTCAGCCCCGGATCCCGGTCTGGGGGAAAGCCTGTACTGTCTTCGTCGATCACGACAAATCCATCTGTTGTATTGCAGGCCAGTGACAATGTCTTCTCCATCGAATTTGCTGCATTAAACTTCATCCAGCCCCGCGGAAGCCAATACAAGTATAAATTGGAAGGCTTTAATGATAACTGGCTCGTAACAGACGCGAACAACAGGAAAGTTACTTTTACCAACCTGGACGCCGGCGATTACGTTTTTCGTGTGATCGCATCCAACAACGACGGATTGTGGAATCAGGAAGGGATATCGCTTCATATCAAAGTACTGCCCCCTTTCTGGCGGTCGCCGATTGCCTATGCCCTGTATGCGATAGCAATAGCCTTACTGATGCTCGCAGCATTAAAGCTCATACAGGAAAGGGAGCGCATGAAGTTTGCCATCGTACAGACGCGTGAGGAGGCAAGGCGCTCGCAGGAGCTCGACATGCTGAAGACAAAATTCTTTACCAATGTGAGTCACGAGCTGCGTACCCCGCTTTCCCTGATACTTGCGCCCGCCGAAAAGCTCACCGAAAAGGCTGTAGATAGTCAGGACCGCAAACAGCTCGACCTGATCCAGCGAAATGCGCGGCGATTGCTGAACATGGTCAATCAGCTGCTGGATTTCAGAAAGCTGGAAGTAAATGAAATCCGGTTTCATCCTACGGAGGGAGATATAATCAGGTTTATCAAAAACACTGTCTATTCGTTCTCCGATCTTTCGGAGAAAAAGGATATCCGGCTCGTGTTTTCTTCCAATGTCTCCGGGCTGGAAACGTCGTTCGATCATGATAAGCTCGAAAAGATTTTATTCAACCTGCTATCGAATGCCATTAAATTCACTTTGGGGCCCGGTGAGGTATCGGTGAACGTCGATGTCCGGGATACAGGCGATGACTATTTCGTGGAGATCCGGGTGAAAGACACAGGCATAGGAATACCGCCCGAAAAACAAGAGCTGATTTTTGAGCGCTTTTTTCAAAGTGATTTGCCGAATTCGATCATCAATCAGGGAAGCGGTATCGGGCTCGCCATCACGCGGGAATTCGTACGCATTCACGGTGGGTCTGTCGGGGTGGAAAGCGAAGTCGGGGAGGGGAGTTGTTTTGTGGTGAAACTGCCTTTGAAGAAACGCAGCGAAGTAATCACAGTTGGACTGACTGACCTACCGGGCGAAGCCACAGTGCGTCCCGAAAAAGACGAGGAAAAATACGAAGCGGAAGGAAAACCACGCATCCTGATCGTAGAAGACAATGAAGATTTTCGTTTCTACCTCAAAGACAATTTGAAGCAATATTATTCCGTCATCGAGGCTTCGACCGGCCGGGAGGGTTGGGATAAAGTGCTTGAACACCGCCCGGCCCTGATTGTTTCGGACATTATGATGCCTGAACTGAACGGGCTCGACCTTTGCAGAATGGTCAAATCGGACGAACAGATTTCGCAGACGCCGGTGATTCTGCTCACTGCCCGGTCGGACGATGAACAATTCCTCGAAGGCTTCCAGGCCGGTGCGGATGACTATATTGCCAAACCATTCAATTTTCAGGTGCTGGAATCTAGAATCCGGAACCTGATTTCGTCGCGGGAAAAACTCCGCAGCCTTTTTGTCACCCGCAATGGGATCAAGGCCAGTGAAATCAAGGTGACGCCGCTGGACCAGCAATTTCTTCATGAAATGATCCAGGCGATCGAGCGGCATATCTCCAATCCGGAATTTACGGTGGTCGACCTTGCCCGGGAACTGGGCGTGAGCCGTTCGCAATTGTTTAAAAGAGTTCAGACGGTTACCGGCAAATCGCCGCTGGAAGTGATCCGGGAAATCAGGTTGCAGCACGCCGCGCAGCTGCTCGAAAAAAGCCAGCTTTCTATTTCGGAAATTGCCTATCAGGTCGGGTTCAACAACCCCAAATATTTCGCCCGCTATTTCAGGGAAGTCTATCATGTATTGCCTTCCGAGTATTCATGCGGCAAACGGGAAGCGGGTAGTAACTAGCCCGGGATTTTGAATTATTTCCCTGTTTTTTGGTCTTTTAATGCCATTCTGGACTTTTTATACCCTTTATTCGGACTAATCGATACCCTTTAGTACTTACGCCGCACTCTACCTTTGGTGCAAATAATTCCTTCTATTGTTACAGTTCGACGAATAGTATGCCCGGGCACTCCGGACTGTGATCTTTAGGTCTATTTGCAAAACATATGGTGTAATTACTTAAGGCTAATCGAATGATGAGGAAAATTTACAGGTGCTTATGTGTTACTGTGCTTATTTTGTTTTCGTGTATCGCGGCCCATGCGCAGCGAAGGCAGGTGTCGGGAATCGTCAAAAGTGAAACTGGCAGCCCCATGCCGGGCGTGACCGTCCTGCTGAAAGGAACGACGATGGGCGTATCGACGGACACGGAGGGAAAGTTTTCAATTCAGGCGATGCCCGAGGATGTTCTTAAAATTTCCTTTATCGGCTATCTGTCCGAGCAAATTCCGGTGGGAAACAAGACGTCATTTGATATTACGATCCAGCCTGATATCGCCACTCTTTCCGAAGTCGTGGTGATCGGTTATGGTGAATCCAAAAGAAAAGATGTTACCGGCTCCATATCCTCTGTTACCGGAGCTGAAATCCGCAAAACGAACCCCGTAACCTTTGATCAGGCATTACAGGGAAAAGTGGCGGGTATGGTGGTACAGCAAACATCCGGGCAACCGGGCGGAGGCGTTTCCGTACAGATCCGGGGAATATCATCGTTCGGCTCCGGGGGGCCATTGTATGTGATAGATGGCGTAATTATAGGCTCTACCGCTTCTATGGGCGCTGGTACCAACCCGCTAGCGGCAATTAATCCATCGGAAATCGAGTCGGTAGACGTGCTGAAAGATGCGTCTGCTACAGCGATCTACGGTTCGCAGGCGACCAATGGCGTGGTGATCATCACCACAAAACGAGGGGCGGTGGCACCTCCGCGCATCTCGTACGATGTTTACACAGGCTTTCAACAACTGCCCAGGCGGATTCCTACCATGAATTTGCGGGAGTACGCGACCTTCATCAATGAACGAAATACCGGTTTGGGCTGGGGATTCGATACCCGGCCCGAATTTGCCAATCCTCAATACCTGGGCAAAGGTACCGATTGGCAAAAGGAGCTGTTCAGAAACGCTCCGATGACAAACCATACCATTACCGTCAATGGAGGCGATGTCAAGACCCAATACCTGCTGTCGGGCTCGTATTTCAAGCAGGACGGTATTGCGCTGGGTTCGGATTTCAGAAGAATATCCGTCAGATTGAATCTGGACAACAAGACGACCAATTGGCTGAAAATCGGTACGAGCCTGCAACTGGCTAATATCAAGGAGAACGTCAATTCAACCAGTTCGAACGTCATCAATTCGGCGCTCAGCCAAACGCCCGACATTCCCGTCACCAATGCCGACGGTAGCTGGGGCGGTGCGTATAACCCTAACGGTTGGGTGAACAGCACCGTGAACCCTTATGCGGTGGCGAGCATCAACAAGGACCAGGTCAACCGAAACCAGCTGTTTGGAAATGCCTATGCAGAAATTGCTTTCAGCAAATCGCTTACGCTGCGAAACGAGGTTACGGGAAGTTTCTCCATGGCAACTGAGGATAAATTCAACCCAAGCTATACCATGGGGCTGGTGAAGAACAACAGCAATAGTGCTTCCTACAATTATAGCCAGAGCATTTACACCACGATCAGAAACTACCTCACTTATGCGCATACCTTCGACGACCGGTATAATACCAATGTAATGGTGGGGCACGAGGCTCAATTGAGCAAAGGCGAAAACGTAGGCGCCGGGCGTAATAATTTCCCGTCCAACAATGTGCAGGTGATCAACAGCGGTGACCCTACTTCGGCCACGAATTCCGGTTCGAAAACGCAGAATGCCCAGGAATCCTACTTCGGTCGGT
>DATMSL010000700.1:0-3381 GCA_035565435.1 Dyadobacter sp.
TCTGACCGATCCGGCAGCTTATGGAGGAAATCCGCAAGATGCTTTCGATGTGATTATCCCAAGCTTGCCTGGCTTTGGGTTTTCTGACCGGCCCTACGAGAAAATTTCATTCATTGATCGGACCAGCCACCTGCTTCATCAGCTGATGACCGTTACCCTGGGGTATCCCCGTTATGCGGCGCATGGAGGAGATGTTGGTAGTGGGCTGGTTGAGCGCCTGGGAATGACAGTCCCCAATTCGCTGATCGGAATTCACCTGCTGGATATCCCGTATTGGCATCTTTTTGCGGTACAACCCGATGACTTGTCCGCTGACGAGAAACAATACCTGCAAGACGGGCAAAACTGGCAATTTGTTGAAGGCGGATATGCAATCGAGCAGTCCAGCAAACCACAGTCACTGGCCTACGGGCTGAACGATTCGCCGGTCGGGTTAGCGGGGTGGATACTGGAAAAGTTTTACCGATGGAGCGATTGTAATGGGAATATTGAAAACAGCTTTACAAAAGAGGAATTGCTAACGAACCTTACCCTCTACTGGCTTACCCAGACTATCCGTTCATCCTTTACCCCTTATTTTGATGAGGACCAGAGCCCACCCCAGATGACAGGCAGGATCGATGTTCCGACGGGTGTTGCGATATTTCCCAAAGACATTATACCTGCTCCGAAGAGTTTTGCCGATAGATTTTACAACGTTGTGCGCTGGTCTTACATGCCCAGGGGCGGGCATTTCTCAGCATGGGAGGAGCCGGAGCTGCTGGCTGCCGATATTACAGAATTCCTAAGGCCTTTGCGCAGAAACTGGTGATTATCTTATCTGAAACGCTAGTGGACTTCCCCGGCCCGAAAGTCATTCCGTGCCGGGGAAGTCGGCCAGTTGTCTTTCGAACTGAGCGGATTGTGCACCCCCATGCCCGACGGCCCATTCAGCCATCGCTAGTAGTACCGGGCGCAATGCCTTGCCCTGGGAAGAAAGCTCATAGGTAACATATGGCGGAACGACCGGTTTTGATATCCTCGTGACAAGCTGGTCGGATTCCAGCTGCTTCAACTGCTGGATCAGTACTTTTTCTGTTATGCCTGGAACCGACTTTCGCAGCTCGTGGTAACGCTTGGTTCCTGTCAGGAGATTGAACAGGATAATGGGCTTCCAATACCCGCCGATCCGTTCCATCACGAACGTCACCGGGCATGCCGCAAAGGCATTGCTTTTGTTTTCCTGGATGACCGAGGTCTCTTTAATATTTGCCATAGTTGAACATACCATTGGGTAAGTACTTGTACAAAAGTAAGTTCAAATCTAGTTTTGTGCAAACATTTAAACAGACAAAAAAATGATTGTAACAGTAACAGGCTCTCTGGGAAACGTAGGACGTACCCTGACAGAAAAATTGATCGCAAAAGGACATACGGTAAAGGTTGTTACTTCCAATCCGGGGCGGTCGGAAGAAATTCGCGCCCTGGGTGCAGTGCCAATGGTAGGATCGGTGCACGACTACGAATTTGTAAAGCGGGCCTTTGAAGGCAGCGACGCAGTGTACCTGATGATACCGCCGGATTATCATGCACCGGATATCAAGCAATACATAAAGACAATCGGCCGGCAATATGCAGATGCTCTGAGGGAAACCGGTGTCAGGCTCGCGGTGAATCTGAGCAGTATCGGTGCGCACTTAGAAGATGGCCTTGGACCAACCGGCGCGAATTTTTATGTTGAACAGCAGCTCAATAAGTTGCAACTGCACATCTTGCACCTGCGTTCGGGAATGTTTATGACCAATTTTTATGGTGCTATGCCGATGATCCAATACCAGGGCATAATTGGCAACAACTTTAACGGATCCGCTGATCTGCCGCTCACCCACCCGAGAGATATTGCGGAAGCAGCATTCAGGGCGATCGACGACTTTTCGGTTTCGGGAAAACAGGTTCAGTACGTGGTCGGTGACGTAAAGAACGGCGAACAGGTGGCCCGGGCGCTTGGAGCGGCGATTGGGAAGGATGACGTGTATTGGGTGGAGTTCTCCGATAAACAGCTTTTGGAAGCCCTTATGCACGACGGTTTTTCTCAGTCCATGGCGCAAGTTTACATCATCGAAATCGGGATGGCTATTCGCGACGGAAGCTTTGCGGAGGATTACCAAAAACAACAGCAGCAACCTGTCGGCGGGGTTACGTTGGATGAGTTTTCGAGAGAGTTTTCGGCTGCACGCCTCCCGGCCTAACCTTTTGCTGCCTGTATCCCCAGCCGGTCGCACCAGCTGATAAATGTGTTGTGTACCGTGTCCAGCACTTGTTGTTGCTCAGGCGTTATGACTTTGCTGTTCGCCCTGCACGAGAGTTCAATGGGCAAGCCCCGTTTTTTAAGGAAGTACTTTGCGCTTAGCGGATAGGATCTGGAGATCAGCGGTTCCATGCGCGTGATCTCGGCCTGTATCCAGTTTGCATCTTCTGATTTGGCCGGGTTATCGGCATTCTGGCACAGCCATGTATGTATTTCGGGGTAGAAATTTCCGGAAATAGGCGACATGCCCTTTCCTCCCTTTTGCAGCGATTTCAAGGCGGTTGCGGAATGGGCATTGTACAGCTCCATCCGGGTGCCTTTCGACACAGCCAGTTTTTGTTCGATTTTCCCGATATCTTCGGTCGTATCCTTGTGGTAAATCAGGTTCCTGTTGGAAACCAGGAACTTGAATACCTCGGGGGAAAGGATCCGTTTATAGGGCGACGGGCACTCGTAGGTGCCCAATTTCATATTTCCGGTAAGCGCGAAAAACTGCTCGAAATTCTTCATCAGCACCGCGTCACTTTCGTTTTGCCGGGCAAAATGGCTGGATATCAGGATAACGCCGTCTACGCCGGTATCTTCAATCTTTTTGGCAAACAGCGCTTTGTCCGTGAGAGAATCGCCAAAGGAACCCGTTGATACGACCGGCACTTTTCCTTTTACACGTTTCACCACATGCCTGGTGAGGTCAATGCGTTCCTGATTGTTCAGAAAATACATTTCGCTGCTCAGGCAATTGGCAAAGAAACCCTTTGCACCTGCGGCGAGGTAAAAGTCGATGACCCTGGAAACGTTGTCGTAGTCAATTTTCAGATCGGTATCGAACGGGGTGATCATGACCGGGACGAATTTTTTCTCGTCTGCTGCGGGAGCGCGGGGAGCTATTACGTCCGTCGCATGGCCAGTTGCCCAGGCGGATTGCAGCATCCCGCTACCCGCCATGATTCCAAATGTTGCGGGCGCCATTTTTTCCAGGAAATCCCTTCTGCTCACTGTGTCCTCGGTTTTCATGGGATGTTAAGGGTTAAGATGAATCGTGATGTAAGGAATACTTGAAAATGTCACAATAGGTATCCTTTTCGTCTAAGTAT
>DATMSL010000701.1:0-4464 GCA_035565435.1 Dyadobacter sp.
AAGAATGGCAGCAGGAGCTTACGGGCCAACAATGCTTTGTTCTGTTCGACAAGGGCACTGAGCGCCCGTTTTCGCATCCCTATAATGACAATAAAGAAGAAGGAACTTACGTGTGCGCAGCATGCGGGACGCCGCTTTTCAGTTCCGAGACGAAATACGATTCAGGTTCGGGATGGCCGAGCTTCTTTATGCCGGTAGCGAAAGAAAATGTGGAAGAAATAGTGGATAAAAGCCATGGCATGATCCGTACGGAAGTGGTTTGCAGAACCTGCGGCGGACATCTCGGACACGTTTTCAACGACGGCCCCAAACCAACCGGACTTCGTTACTGCATGAACGGAGCCGCCTTGAAATTTCACAAAGCCGAATAGAATAAATCTTAGAAAAAGCCGGATTGAATCATATCTATCCGGCTTTTCTTATCTTTGACTCATTACGAACCAAAACGTTTGATGGAAGTTATCCGATCGTTTTTTAACACAATCAGAACGCTGTTCCGGGCATTCCGGTCGCGCCTCGCCACACTCATCAACAGGATTGCATATAAAATCACTTCGCTTGTAACCGGCAAACGCAAAGCCGACGAGCTCTTTCATTCTTACCGGCAAAATAAGAAGGCGGCGCGGAACTGGTGGGAGGATAATGTGGACGTTAATTCGAAATATTACCGCCCCATTGTGACCGTCTGGAAAACCATCGTTTATGGGGTCGTCGCATTTGCATTGTACATTTTCTGCGTTGAAACGAACTTCCTCTGGCTGATGGGCAGCATGCCGAGTGTGGAAGATCTGCAAAACCCGAAAGTGGCGCAATCGTCCGAGATTTACACCGCCGACGGCATCATGATCGGCAAATTCTACACCGAAAACCGGACGCCCGTTCCTTACAAACAAATTTCTCCCAATCTGGTCAAAGCATTGATCGCCACCGAGGACGCACGTTTCTACCGGCACTCGGGTATCGATTACAAAGCCATGGCCAGCGTGGCCTGGGGCATCGTTACCGGCGCCACCGATCGTGGGGGCGGCAGTACCATTACCCAGCAGCTCGCCAAAAAGCTTTTCAAAACACGCAAATCAGGCGCACGCGGACTACTCGGCTATGTTCCCGGCTTGGGTACATTGATTTACAAAACCAAGGAATGGCTCACGGCCATTAAGCTGGAAAGGAATTTTACCAAAGAGGAAATCCTGACCATGTATTTCAACACGGTCGATTACGGAAACAATACGTATGGTATTAACACAGCTGCAAAATCTTATTTCAGCAAAGCTCCTGATAGCCTGAATGTACAGGAATCGGCGGTGCTGGTAGGTCTGCAAAAAGCGACCACGACCTACAACCCGATCCGTAACATGAAACGCTCGCTCGAACGCCGCAATGTGGTGATCGACCAGATGCGTAAATACGGTTATCTGACCGCCAAGCAAGCCGACTCGATCAGCGCGTTGCCGATCGAGTTGAAAACCAAATTCGAAACACCTTACGACGGCAATGCCAACTATTTCAAAAATGCAGTGGTTGATTTTGTCAAAAAATGGGGAGATGAAAATGGCTATGATCTCTATACCGATGGTTTGAAGATCTACACCACGATCGACTCGCGCATGCAGGAGGACGCGGAAGAAGCCATGACTCAGAAAATGAAGCAGCTGCAACGTGTTTTTGAGGACCACTGGCGCAACCAAAACCCATGGCGTGATGAGGATGGCAACGAAATCACCGACTTCCTCCCAACCGTCGTGAAACGTACGAGTAAATACCGTGCGCTGGCTGCCAAATTCCCGAACAACCCCGATAGCGTAAGCTATTACCTCAATAAAAAGGACACGATGACCGTCTATGACTGGAAAAATAGTGGGGAAATGAAGAAGTATTGGAGTTCGATGGACTCTCTTGATTACTATAAGCGTATCCTCCGTGCCGGCATGATGGCCATGAACCCGCAAACCGGGCAGATCAAGGCCTGGGTGGGTGGTTTGGATTATAATTATTTCAAATACGACGCGGTGAAGCAGGGTAAAAGACAGCCCGGCTCGACATTCAAGCCGTTCGTGTACACTACCGCGATCGACGATTCATCATTTAACATGAACCCTTGCGACGAGATTGTCGACAAGCCGTTTGAAAAAACTTACGAAGAAGATGGCGAAGAGAAAGTATGGAAGCCCAGAAACGCGACCGGAACTTACACCTACGCACCGATGACGCTCCGCCGTGCATTGGCGCAATCCATCAACTCGGTAACGGCAGAGCTTACCGATCAGGTAGGCGCTGCAAATGTGGTTCGTTATGCTAAAAAAATGGGTATTACCACGCCATTGAAAGCGGTTCCTTCGATCGGTCTGGGGCCATTCGATGTGTCACTTTACGATATGGTGGCGGCTTATGGCGTTTTCGCGAACAATGGAACTTACACCCAGCCTATCCTGGTAACCAAAATTGAAGACAGCAACGGCAAGGTAATCGAAGAATTCCAGCCCGAGCACCGTCAGGCGATCAGCGAGGAATCGGCGTTTCTGATGCTGCAAATGTTGCGCGCCGGTGTGGAAGAAGGCGGTGGTACTTCGGGAAGTATCCGGTGGAGGTTCAATGTGACACTGAACGGCAATCAGCTGGGCGGCAAGACCGGAACGACCTCCAACAACTCCGACGGCTGGTTCATGTGCGTCACGCGCGACCTCGTGGTAGGTGCCTGGGTGGGCGGCGACGATCGCAGTATCCACTTCCGGACGACCAACCTCGGTGAGGGTGCCAAAACGGCATTGCCGATCGTGGGAGCATTCCTGGAAAAAGTTTATAAGGACAAATCCATCGAACCGGGACCATTCCCGAAACCGAGCTTTAAAATATCCAAAACATACAATTGCCCTACGCAATGGGCACCGGCTGCGAGTGACTCGCTGGGAATAGAAGGCGACAGCACGCCGGCCAAACGGAACGAAGAAGACGAATTCCTGATCGGACCTCCGCCGATTCCTTTGGATACTAGTAAGAGGAATTGAATATAAGCTATAAGCTTTAGGCTATAAGCTGTAAGCTTTACGCGCTTATAGCTTATAGCTTAAAAAGCTTACAGTAACATCTACAAACTCCCAATCTTGTGCACCTCCTTATACTGAATCCGGTACAAGTTCGCATAAGCTCCATCTTTTTCCAGCAATTGCTCGTGGTTCCCTTCCTCCACGATCCGCCCTTTATCTACCACGATAATTTTATCCGCTTCTTGAATCGTAGACAACCGGTGCGCGATTACAATGGCTGTACGCCCGTGCATTAAGTTCTCAATGGCGTGCTGAATAAGCTCTTCCGTTTCGCTATCGACGGACGAGGTGGCCTCGTCGAGCACGATAATCTTTGGCTCGTGCACCATCGCACGCACAAAGGAAATGAGCTGCCGCTGTCCTACCGAGAGCGTCGCACCGCGTTCCATTACATTATAGGTGTAGCCGCCCGGCAAGCGTTCGATGAAATCATGTACACCCACGAGCTTCGCAGCTTCGACAATTTTTTCATGTGTAATGCTGTCGTCACCGAGCCGGATATTGTTTTCAATGGTATCCGAAAAAAGAAACACATCCTGCAATACCACGCCGATATGCTTACGCAATGCATTCAGTTCATAATCATGCACTTCAATGCCATCGACGTAGATATTCCCCTTGTTAATATCATAAAAACGCGTCAGCAAGTTGATGATCGAGGATTTCCCGGCCCCGGTGGCGCCCACGAAGGCAATCGTCTCCCCTTCTTTTACTTTAAAATTAATATCCCTTAAAACGTACTCTTCGTCATTATAAGCGAACCATACATTTTTGAACTCCACATTCCCCTTGATGGATTCCGGCGCGAAAGTGCCTTCATTAGATGTGTATTCATCACTATCGAGCAGTTTTAGAATGCGGTCAGTGCTGACGATCCCCATTTGCAGTGTGTTGAAGCGGTCGGCGAGCTGACGGATCGGACGGAAGAAAAGGTTGATGAACATCACAAATGCCGTAACCGTACCGAAAGTAATCTCAGCGCCCAAAATCTGCTTTGAACCATACCATACCACAAGGCCGGTACCCGCCGCGGCAATCACATCCGCCACAGGATAGTATACCGAATAATAGAGGATAGACCGGATGTTCGCATTGCGGTGCACCTTGTTGATTTCCCTGAATTTCTTGTATTCGATATCCTCGCTGCTGAAAATCTGCACGATACCCATGCCGGTAATGTGCTCCTGCACAAATGCATTGAGATTGGAAACCGCCGCCCGCACCTCATTGAACGAGTCTTTGATTTTTTCCTTGAAAACATAAGTACAAAAAAGCATCAGCGGGATCATCGAAAGGCTGATGATCGACAGCTTCCAGTCGGTGTAGAACATCACGGCGATGATCAGCACCAGTTGCAGAATATCCCCTGCGATGGCGGCCATCCCGTCGCTGAACACGTTCGAAAGCGTTTCCACGTCGG
>DATMSL010000702.1:0-2149 GCA_035565435.1 Dyadobacter sp.
AACAAACTGGGTCTCAAGGAATAACAAGAGCACTTAGCGAAAGTTCTCTCGACAGCATTTAATAGAATAATAAAATGAAATATTTGGGATAATCAATGAAAAACAGGCTATAAAGCACTTGTTTCAGCGCTTCGGACGAAGCAGGGCCAGTAATAAAAAACTACCCACAAAACCGACTGCCCCCACTGCTGCTGCAAGGAGCGTGCCACCTAAAAAATATTGTACAAAGTTGACATGAATCGATTCCAACGTCAGGTTTTCGAGGGACGTGATCTGCACACCATTGCGGTAAAACAGCCCGCCGAATTGGTAGCTGGCGTAAATAATGAAAGGAATGGCCGGAGGAATGCTGATATGCGCGGCGGTAAGGAATAGCACCTTGTTCATCCGGAAAACGATCGACAGCGGGATGCCTACCATCAACTGAAAGCCCCAGATCGGCACAATACCCATGAAAAAACCGAAGCCCACCGACTTGGCTTTACTGAAATTGCTTTCGTCGGGTTTCACCGCTTCGTCACGGATGATTTTCCAGAGGCCTTTTTTCTGAATATAGCGGAACAACCGCTTCGGGAGATAGTAAACCAGCGTGAGCGTGACCAGCCAGGTGTTAAGGATACTAATGCGCGTAAAATCACGGAACGGCCTGAAATGCGTCACGCGCTCGTCTTTATCGTAAATCACCTGAATATTAATCGGCAAAATAGGCACATCTTTCCAGGCCATTTTGACGATCACTTCAATCTCCGTTTCGAATTTCGTCGTGAAAAGCGACATTCTTTTCAGCGGTCCGAGCGGGTAAAGGCGAAAGCCTGTCTGCGTATCAGGCAATGTGAGCCCGGTTTCGAATTTGAACCAGAAGTTGGAGAACTTATTCCCGAATGAACTCTTCCCCGGCACGCCTTCCTGCTGCATATTACGAGATCCCATCAGCAATGCGCCCGGATTTTCGATAGCCGCTTGGATGAAAAGCGGGATATCGGCAGGCAAATGCTGGCCGTCCGAATCGATCGTGATCGCATTCGCAAAACCCAGCCGGATGGCCTCCGCAAATGCTTTTCGTAACGAAAATCCCTTTCCTCTGTTTACAACGTTATCCAGCACACGGACTTTTGCGCCATAACCGGCCAAAATGGCCGTCGTATCGTCCGTAGAGCCGTCATTCACCACAATCACCTCCTGCCCGGATGCATATTGTAAAACGCCGTCAATCACCCGCCGCAACGTGTTGCGGTTGTTGTAAGTTGGAATGATCACACAGCATTGAATGTCCGAGAGGGTCATTAGGGTTATTAAATGTGGGTTTTAACCGATTGAATGGAAACTGGCTCGCGCCTTGAAATAGGTCTTCTCACCGTGTTTGCCAGAGGCGTTCACATCCAGCAACGCGCCGCCTTTGTATTGAATATGAATGGTCAATTCGGGCGTTTCGGCCGGGTTAAGCACTTCCAGGAACTTGCAGGTGCTCATTTCTTTCAATGCAAATGGCTTTTCAAACGCCTTTGATAAAACTGTTTTCACCATTTCCAGCTGCACCACACCGGGAAGTACCGGCGAGCCGGGAAAATGTCCCTCGAAAACGGGGTGCGCGGCGTCGATCTGTAAGGTACCAGCGATCTGGTTCTCGCTCTGTTCCAGCGCTGTAATCGTATATAAATTACTCAGAGGCACGGTCATCAGAGGTCTTTGAATAGATTTTCGGCGATGGACTGGTTGAATTTCTCCTGCTGAAACTTCATAATGCTTTTGTCCCCTCCCTTTTCGAAAAAAGAGAGCTCTTTCAACCGTAGCGAACTCCGGGAGAAGTTCATCGTGATTTTGGAATAAATGTTCTTTAAACGGCGGTTCACCGGCGTCAGCACGATCTGGTACTCGTCGTTGTTTTCCAGAACGGTCGAAGAAAAGCCTTTATTCTGCTGAAAATCGCCATTGACCAGCCCGATCATCAGCTCCTTGATCTGTGCCGCCATACGTCCCGCTTGCCCCACATTTTTCTCCTTGTTACCCTCCTGCACGCGCAGCTTGTCGCCGTTGATCAGGATAATGTATTTAGAAGGCGTCCGCTGTTCCCAGCGCATTTTGTCCTTTTGTTGATAATAGAACAGCCCGGATGACTTTTCAGGCTCTTTGAGCACGGCCAGGTACTTTT
>DATMSL010000703.1:0-18226 GCA_035565435.1 Dyadobacter sp.
CTGCACTTATTAAAAACCATTTGATTAAACCGAGGGAGAACAGTGCGGTAGCCATTTGCCCTGGGCCGAATCTGGCGTGGTTCTCGGGAATCTATTCGCTGGACGAAATGGTAGGACACATTTATGGGAAAATGGACCTGCTCTCCAAACATCTTCGGCCGAATATGTTCATCAACGAGTTGAACTTGTATGTGGATTATCTTAAAAAGGATGTCGAGCGGCATGCAGCCGCACTGAACGATAAGAAGGCTAAATATTTCTCTAAATTCCGTGGTAATCTGCTCGAAGGGATTAATTACTACAAAAAACTGATTCCTGAAATTACCAATCAAACGGTGGCTTACCGGCAGGAGATGATGGCGCAGTTGGAAGCGATTGAAGGGCGGCTTTTATAGCTTGCCCGTCTTGTCCATATCGCCCGAATGAAATAGCTCAATGGCAACGTCATAGTCTGGATGTGTTTTTCGAAGCAGAATAGAAGCATACACCCCTAGGTCTGATTTGATAAGATGATCACTCTCATCGATCTTCAAATCCTTGACAACGACTTGTCTATCCTGTTTTTCGATCGACGGGTCATCAATTAAGCCAAACCATCTGTTGAATTTGAGGTATCGCTTGTATCCTTTGCCGTCAAACGGATCGCAATAGTAGACAATTATTGCGTTCTCGCTCAGAAAATTGGTCAGGATGTCCAGCACAGTATTTCTGAGCCGGACATCCAGGCCTGTGGATGGCTTGTCTGTTTTAATCAGGAAACTATGAACACCCCCGATTTCGGGGTTGTTGGGAAACCACCTTCCGTCCAAAGGCGCATGCACAGTAACGGCGACATTTTGCGCCGTGGTGAATTGGTATAATTCTCCAAATTGCTGGTATGGATAAATTTCAACCAAGCCGTACACCTAATGCATGAAGTTCCTCCAATGTCATTTCGCCTCTTTCATACGCCTCGATGTCACGATGCGTCTGCATCATTCTGGCGATCAGAATCGGGAAGGTCAGCTTCTCCGGGAGTTTTTCGGGTGTAGGTACTTCCGCAGTATCTGGTGCGTTCGTAGGTGTTGTTTGTTCCATAGTCTGAAAGATTTATATGAAGTTCTTGTCAAAACTAGGGAAAGCAGATGAACTATTTCTGCCCCTAAACAAGGGAATGATCAGCCGGAACCAATGAGTTATCAACGGTGAAAAAAGATACTAATTTCGCATCCGAGCCAGCTTCTCATATTCCAGAACCGTAATCTGGCTGCCTTTCATATCCACCAGGCGCTCGTCCTTGAAATCTGAAAGCGTGCGGATGACGGTTTCGGTGGCGGTGCCTACCATAGAGGCAATATCCTCCCTGGTAACGGCCATGGAAAACGGCTTCGACCGGTCTTCCTGGTAACGTTGTACAAGCATTACCAGCGCCTGCGCCACGCGTTTCCGCACCGAATTGTAGGCGAGTTGCAAAAGCCGTTCTTCCCGCTCTTTGATCTCATTGGAAAGCATCCGGATGAATTTGGAGGCGACTTCGCGGTTACCTTGGAGCAGATTGAAAAAGTCGTCCTTCGGGATCATTGCCACTTCCGACTTTTCCAATGCAATAGCGGTTTCCTCATAAGGAGCACCTTGCAGCAGATCGAGGTAGCCGAAAAACTCGCCCTCTTTGAGCAGGTCGGTGATGTACTCCTTACCATTCTCGTTGGATTTATAGGCCTTCACCTTTCCTTTTTGCAGGAAAAACACATGCGACGGGAAGCTTCCTTCGGTGTAAATCGTTTCTTTTTTTCGTAAAACCTTCACCTTTTTGTCCTCCGCAAGTTTCACGATCGGATCGAAGGCCTGGGCTTCCTTAATAAACTGGTCGAAACCTTCGGCGGAGCGTTCGAACTGTTTTTTCAGCCGGTCGCTCTTTTTGAGACGCATTTCAACGGCATTCAGCAGCTCCACATCATCGTAGGGTTTGGTGAGATAATCGTCGGCGCCCATGGTCATGCCTTTGCGGTAATCCTCCTTCTCGGCTTTGGCAGTCAGGAAAATGAACGGGATGGAGGCCGTGCGCTCGTCCTTGCCGAGCATATGCAGCACACCATAGCCATCGAGCTCAGGCATCATAATGTCGCAGATGATCAGGTCGGGGTGATGCTGGCCTGCCTGCTGCACGCCTTCTTTGCCGTTCTGGGCAGTGATCACCTCGAAGTTGGCGAGTTCCAGGATCTCGGCCGTATTTTCCCGCATTTCGGGGTTATCTTCTATTAAAAGTATTTTTCTCGCTTCCAATTTGGATACTGTTTGTGTCAGGATTCGATTTTAACGGATGCCGGCTCGCGGTTCGGCAGTTCTACGAAAAATGTGGTGCCTATGCCGATTTCGCTCTGGAAGCGTACGGTGCCGCCCATGAGCTCGATGTAATTTTGTACAATGTTGAGACCCAGTCCCGTTCCTTGTGCATTACCTGCATTATTGGCGCGGAAAAACCGGTCGAAAATATGGCTCTGGTCCTGCCGGGGAATACCGATCCCCTGGTCCTGTACTTCAATACGGATCAGCCCGCTCCAATTTTTGACCCTCAGAAAGATCGATTTGCCGGAATCCGAGTATTTGATCGCATTCGAAAGCAGGTTGAAAAGCACATTGCGCAAAAGCTGCTTGTCGAGCCACGCGTTGACTTCGCCGTCATAGCTCACATACATCTCCTGGCCGTCCTTGCAAAGCCCCCGGATTTCTTCAATCAGGTTTTTGCAAAATGCGCTCAGATCGGTTAGCACGGGAATGCAGTGAATGCGGCCCTCTTCGAGCTTGCCGATCGACAGGAAGTCATTGAGGATCTCAGTCAGGTTGGTAACGGTCGATTTGATGCGCTGAACGTGTTTCTGACGCTTGTCTTCATCTTCCGTACGCGAGTACCTCCCTATAAGCGAGGCGGACGACAGAATGGTCGCAAGCGGCGTCCTGAATTCATGCGATGCGATGGTCACGAACTGGCTTTTCATATTGTTCAGTTCGCGTTCCTTCGTCAATGCCCGTACAACCTCCTCCTGAGACTGCTCAATGCGCCTGATCGCCGCTGCCAGTTCCTCCGTGCGTTGCTGCACGCGGATTTCCAGTTCGGCATTCAGTTTTTGTATTTCAAGATTGGCCTCGATAATACGGCTTTCCTGCTTTTTGCGCTCGGTAATGTCAATCACAAAGCTCACGACAAACTCGCCGTCGCTGGTTTTGAAAGGACTAAGGCTGACTTCCACGGGAAACTCGCTGCCATCCTTGCGCCGGGCGAAAAGATCCATCATATGCCCCATACCACGAGCACGAGGGGCTTCGAGGTACTCGTCGCGATAGCCCACATGGTTTCTGTTGAACCGTTGCGGGATCAGCGTCTCGACTTTCTTGCCGATCAGCTCACGATCGGAATAGCCAAAAAGTTCTTTGGCCTTGGGATTAAGCATTACAATGTTCGCTTGCTTGTCCACCACCACGATCCCTTCGGTCGCGTGCTTGAACAGGGCATCCAGCATCTCGATGTGCCGTGTCATCACCTGCGTATGAATTAAAATATCCGTATCAAACATACCAAAGTACAGGACACAGGTGAACACCGCAAGAAATCATCATTAAACTGTTTGACTAAAAAGAGTCGTTTGGGGTAAATCGGCCCAGAGGCGTGCGTCGAAAGCCATGCATACATTCCGCACAAAGGCCTTGCCTTTCTCGGTGATCCTCAGGCGGAAAGGTTCTACTTCTACCAGCCCGTCGAACTCCATTTCGGAGAGCCTTTCCAATGCCTGATATAGCTCCATACAAACTTCCGAGGTACTGCCCCAGGAGGTTTCGAAGTTGGTCATCAGCCGTAGAATATGCTTTCTAAGGATCAGGTCTTCGCGGCTCAGTTCATGGCCGCGGAATATAGGCAGCTCGTTTGCAGCGAGCTTTTTGTAATAGTCCTCCACTTTCTTTTCGTTTTGGGCATATCCCCACCACGAGTCAGAAATGGACGATGCACCAAGGCCGATTAACAGCTGGGTCCGGGTATCGGTATAACCCATGAAGTTCCGGTGCAGCCGCTCTTCGGTGGCCGCTTTGTAAAGCTCGTCGGATCGGAGCGCGAAATGATCCATGCCGATGTCCTCATAGCCGGCCAGTTCCAGCGCATTACGGCCGGTTTCGTAAATCGCAATTTTATGGTCCGCATCGGGCAGGTCTTTTTCAGTATAGCTGCGCTGGCCGGGTTTGATCCAGGGTACGTGGGCATAGCTGTAAAATGCGATACGGTCTGGTTTCAGCCGGATTACTCGCAGCATTGTTTCCATCATAGAGCAGTTTTTTTGCTGCGGCAGGCCATACACGATGTCATAGTTGACCGACGTGTAGCCAATTTCGCGGGCTTTCAACGTAAGCTGTTTGACCTGTTCAAAAGTCTGGTGCCGGTTGATGATGGCGAGTACCACCGGATTAAAATCCTGCACACCAATGCTGATGCGGCGGAATCCGACAGAATACAGTGCTTCCAGGTGCGCATCGGTGGTGTTCCCCGGATGCGCCTCGAAACCAAAGCGGGCATCATCATGTATGAGTGCATTGGAAAGCAGGCCATTCACCAGTTTCACGAGGTTGGCCGGACTGAAAAATGTGGGTGTACCGCCGCCCAGATGCAACTCGCGGATAATCGGTTTTTCTGCTCCGAAGAGTTCGCAATACATCTTCCATTCCTTCAACACGGCCTGGATATATTTGCTTTCCACCGCATGATTGACCGTAATGCGCGTGTTGCAGCCGCAATAAGTACAAAGGCTCTCGCAGAATGGCAGGTGAATGTACAGGCTGATACCTTCCTTCCGGTTTGAAACCGAGAATGCATCCTGTACCAGCTCTTTCCATTTGCCGACAGCGGGAGGTGTCTTCTGCCAGTAAGGAACGGTCGGGTAGCTCGTGTAGCGTGGCCCCGGAATGTTATATTTAAAGAGCAGGTCCTTGTCCATTGGTCAAAGTTTTGTGTAGATCATTGATCAAAACTACCGAGGACAGGAGGGGAAAAACATGACTTTGATCATGCAAAAAACAGACTTCTAACCGGCTTTTATATAGCTCCAACCTTCTTGTTGCAGAACTACGAGTTCGGCAATGCCGGATGGGATAACTTCTATGCCCTCTATCAGACCGGTTGCTTCCACGCCGTTGGCGACGAGCATATTGCGGCACGCGGCGATAGTAACATGCTGATTGACTAATGCCGCAATATCGCTGGCAAGCGCATTCCCTGCGGTGCAAAACGGCATCGACGCGCCGTGGCAAATGACACGAACGTCGACTGTTTTGCCCAAATGCGCAAGCAGGTTGCCGATTTGCCGGATCATGCTGCGATGGACTTTGGGATCGTCCGAGGTAAGCTGGATAATGGCTTTGTACGTTTTCATGCCGGCAAGGTAAATCATTCGGCTCGCCGGTTCAAGCAGTTCAGCGGCAGATTGTGATTCCGGCGGCAGGTTTGGAATGATCGGGGTAGGAGGTCATGACCCCGCGCGCTACGAGCCAGATGCCTGCGATAGCCACCAGCAGCGGTGTAAGCTTGCGGATGCGCGTTCTCAGCGCAGGCGTGAACTGTTGCTTTGCAATGCCCAATGCGAGCATGGCAGGCATGGTGCCCAGCCCGAATAGTGCCATAAACGCACCGCCACCCCAGGTACTGCCGGTGGCGACCGAGCTTACAAGCGCCATATAAACCATTCCGCAAGGGATGGCGCCGTTCAGCATACCGAGGAGCAGCATACCCGGTAAATCGGCCCGTTTGAGATAGAGTCCCATTTTTTGCCTCAAACGATTGATTGCTTTTTGCCAGAAGAACGGCATATGCAACCGCTGCTCGAGTCGCGATGGCCAGAACACATAAGCCAGCATGGCCACCCCGACCGCCATGGAAGCGTACCGCAGCATGCCCAGCCAGGCCAGTGAAGCGCCCAGAGTACCTATAACAATTCCAAAAATTGCGTACGTAAGCGCGCGCCCCGCATTATACGCCAGCACGCCCGCAACCTGGCGCGTACCCTTATGCACGGGCAATGCGAGCGCGATAGGCCCGCACATGCCTACGCAATGGAAGCTGCTGATAAGTCCCATCGAAATGGCGAGGTAGGGCAGGACGGTAATCATCGGTCAAAGATTGTTGTGATCGACCACCACCACGCCCTCATTCCAATAGGTTTCGTTGCCGCTCTTCCAGTCGACCTGGATTTTGTAGCGTCCCGCCGGGATCTGTGATAATGCGACGGTCTGCCCGTTACCATCCGAGTCGATCGCGAACTGGCGGTCGTTGCGGTTGTCGGACGGGCAATACATGCGGATCTGGCCCGAAATGCTTGAATCGGCGAAGATTGCCGGATAACGGATTTGTAAGACATTATCCTTGATTTGCCAGGATAATGGTTCCGTTAATGCTGCGGTGCGCTGCAGTTTGTCGATCTTACCCTGGAATTTCAGCTCTTCTTCGTAGTAGTGGTCCGTGACAAGATCGATTTTTTGTCCGGCGCTCATTCCTACCAGCAGCAGGATCATCGACACAAAGCTGATATAAACTGCGGCAATAAGTGCTTTCCAATTGACTTTCATGGTGTTTATAAAATAGGTTAATACATTATTCTTCCGGTGCGATGAACGTCGTTTCGAAGGTTTCCAGCTGTTGGTTACCCTGTGAAACCGAGAGTTTTAGTACTGTTTTCCGGGTTTTTAATTCAGATTTCGGAATAATCACAAATACAGTTCCCTCGGACATCCCCGCAGCTTCGAGCGTCAGATCGGGTGATCCGGCGAAAAGAAGCTTTCCATGCGGGGTGTCGAGGTGGAGGGAGGGTTTGATAATGTGGTTCGTTTTATTGAATATCTTGAAGGTGTACAGGTTGCTGATCGTACCGTCGTTATTCTCGATGTAACGACTGCCTGGGGCGCGGAAAAGAGTAGTTTGCGTGTCGGTACGGGTAGCCACAACAAATCCCAGGGCTGACCAGAGCAATAGCAGTACAGCCGCATAACCCCATGTCCGCGGGGTGATTACTTTGGCTGTTTTCTTCTCGATCGCATTCTCGGAAGTATAGCGGATGAGCCCCCTGTCGAATCCCACTTTATCCATTATCGCATCGCAGGCGTCAATGCAAGCCGTACAATTCACGCATTCCATTTGGGTGCCGTTCCGGATATCGATGCCGGTCGGGCACACGGCTACGCATTGAAAGCAATTGATACAATCGCCCTCGGTACGGTCGGTGCCTTTGTGCAACTTCCCTCTCGGCTCACCGCGTTCGTGGTCGTACGCGACGTTGATAGAATTCCGGTCGAGCAGCACGCTTTGCAGGCGGCCATACGGGCATACCACTGTGCAGGCCTGTTCGCGCAGCCATGCGAAGTTCCAGTAGAACACCGCGGTGAAAATGACAATGCCTGAAAAGAGGCCGATATGATCTTCAATAGGCTCTGAAATGATCTTGTAGAGCTCATCCGTGCCTAGTACATAGGCCAGCAGTAGGTTGGCGATGGCAAAGGAGATGATTAGGAAAACCGTGTATTTCAAACCCTTTTTTAGGATTTTCTCCGAATTCCATGGTGCTTTGTCCAGCAGCTTTTGCTTCCCGGCGTCGCCTTCGATAGCATATTCGATTTTGCGGAAAACCATTTCCATAAAAACGGTCTGCGGACAGGCCCAACCACACCACAACCGCCCGAAAACGGTGGTGAACAACACGATGAATACGAAAAACGAAAGCATCGTAAGTCCGAAAAGCCAATAATCCTGCGGCCCGATAAAGATGCCGAAGAGGATGATTTTCCTTTCAAGCACATTCAGTAGCACCAGCGGCTGTCCATCGATACGGATGAACGGCGTAATGAACAGCAATGCAATGATCGCAATACTGAACACCACACGGCGGTTATGCCATTTGCCTTCCGGGCGTTGGGGGTAAAGCGGACGGCTTTCGGCTTTGACACTTCGGCTGTCGGCTTTCGGCTGTCGGCCGTCAGCTTTCTGCTTCTGCAAGCCGTTATTTGAGTCGTTAGTAGTTGCGTTTTCCATTGGAACTTTAATTATTAATAGCTCATTTCCGACCGCCGACCGCCGAAGTCCTACTCAGCAGCCGATACCTGACCGCCGGCGGCCGAAGTTCCTTCCAATTCTCCTTGCGGTTCTTTGGCATTGGCTGGTTTGGAGCCTTTAAGGGACAGCACGAAGCTCGCTACCTTCTGGATGTCGGTTGGGGAAAGCTGTTTCTCCCAGGAAATCATCCCCTTTTCAGGTACGCCATATTTGATCACTTTGAACACATTGTGAATACCGCCGCCGTGCAGCCAGTACTCGTCGGTGAGGTTGGGACCTACGGCACCGCCACCTTCGGTTCCATGGCAGGCGGTACATTTTTCCTGGAATATCTTCATGCCGGCTTCGACCCCCGCTTTGTCGGTCAGGGCCGTAACGGAGTTTTCATCCATGCTGGCACCTACTTTTTCCATGTAAGCCTTTTTCTCAGCCTCGGCAGTAGCTATTTCCTTTTCCAGCTCCGCGATTTGAAGGTCGCCCAACCCGCTGAAATAGTATGCTGAATAAACCACCGCAATGAAAATGGTGGTGTAGAAAAGGAATTGCAGCCAGGGAGGCATACGGTTATCGAGCTCCTGGATCCCGTCGTAGTCATGACCGTCGATCAGGATATCTCTTTCGTCCTTTAAAGCCACGCTGATGCCCCTGAATTTCTTCCACCAATGCGCGCTGAAAACGTGGGTAGGCTCCTGATTGGACGCGTGTGAGGTCTTATTGAGCAACCGCATGGCCGAAGCCAGCAGGACTGCCAGCTGGATCATGATGAAAACCAGTGCCGCAAGCACCACACAGAGGACGAGGTCGAGCCCGGAGATAGCGCGTACAGGCTCGGTGGTCTCCTGCGCGGAAGCAGGTAATGCGATGCACGCGAGCAAAAGCATAGATAATGCTGTCTTTTTCGCAACGCCGTCGTTCAGCGGAATGCTGCGCATTTTGTCGAGCTTCCTTTTATCCAACCCCCACACATAGATGAGCAGGCCGACGAAGAAAACAAAGAAGATCAGCAGGGATATGAGGGGGTAAATGCCTACTCCCGCTATGGTTTCGAGGTAATTCCGGAATTTCATGAATAGTCAATTTTGAATGATTGAATGACTGAATGACCGAATGAAGGAATTTGAATGAGGACATGGACAATAGTTTATTCAGTCATTCAATCATTCGGTCATTCAATCATTTTTTAATATCAGTCCCAAGTCGTTGCATATACGCAATCAGCGCCACGATCTCTTTATTTGCTGCGGTTTTGATGCCGCTTTGTTTCAAGCGTTCCTGGATTTCCTGTTCCTGCTTCACAAGATCGGCATTGGCCTGGTGCTCGTATCCTTTTTCATAAGGCACACCGAGTGTTTGCATAGCTTTGATCTTCGCTTTGGTTGTGGTCGTATCCAGGTCGTTTTCGAGCAGCCACCCGTAACGCGGCATAATGGAGCCCGGCGACATTGATGTTGGATCTTCCATGTGGTTGTAATGCCAGGAATCGGGGTACTTGCCGCCTACGCGCTGCAAATCCGGGCCGGTGCGTTTGGAGCCCCATTGGTGCGGGTGGTCATAGACAAACTCCCCGGATTTGGAATATTCCCCGAACCGCTCGATTTCGGACCTGAACGGACGGATCATCTGCGTGTGACACACATAACAGCCCTCGCGGACGTAAATGTCGCGTCCCTGCAATTCCAGCGGTGTGTAAGGTTTTACACTCGCAATAGTAGGCACGTTGGATTCGACCAGGAACGTAGGGATCATTTCGATCATCCCGCCGATCGCGACGGCTATCAGGGAGAATATGGTTAATGCCAAAGGCTTGCGCTCCATTAAGCGGCGGTGCCAGTATTCGCTCTTTTCGGCATGCCAGACCGCATTCAGCGGCATAGCTTTGGCGGTTTCGGTGGCTACGAGCTTACCTTTCAGGGCGGTCATCCAGAGGTTGTAGATCATCACTACAAAACCCACCAGATACAAGGAACCACCTACACCGCGGAGGAAATACAGCGGTTTGAGAGCCGTTACGGTTTCAAGGAAGTTGGGATATTTCAAAAGCCCTTCCTGTGTAAACTCTTTCCACATCGAGCTCTGTACCCAGCCAGCCCAGTACATGGGAATGGTATAGAAAATGATACCCAGCGTACCGATCCAGAAGTGGAAATTGGCAGCTTTGGTAGAATACAACGGCCGGTTATACAGGCGCGGGAAAAGCCAGTAGAGAATACCGAAAGTAAGGAAACCGTTCCACCCGAGCGCACCTACGTGTACGTGTGCCACGATCCAGTCGGTGTAGTGGGCAATGGCGTTTACATTTTTCAAAGACAGCATCGGCCCTTCGAAGGTGGCCATACCGTAAGCAGTAATCGCTACCACCATGAATTTCAGCACCACATCTTCACGTACTTTGTCCCAGGCACCACGGAGCGTCATCAGCCCGTTCATCATACCACCCCACGACGGTGCGATAAGCATTACCGAGAACACCGTACCAAGCGTTTGGGCCCATTCAGGCAATGCGGTGTAAAGCAAATGGTGAGGGCCGGCCCAGATGTAAAGGAATATCAGTGCCCAGAAGTGTACGATCGAAAGCCGGTAGGAATAAATAGGCCGGTTGGCCGCTTTGGGCAGGAAGTAGTACATCAGGCCCAGGTAAGGGGTTGTCAGAAAGAATGCGACCGCATTATGTCCGTACCACCATTGTACCAATGCGTCCTGCACACCAGCGTACACGGAGTAGCTTTTCATGAAAGAGATCGGGAGCTCCACGCTGTTTACAACATGCAGCATCGCGACGGTCACAAAAGAGGCGATGTAGAACCAAACTGCGGCATAAATATGTTCCACGCGGCGGTTAATGGTGGTCATGATGATATTCACCAATGCAGAAACCCAAACCACGGCAATCGCAATGTCGAATGGCCATTCCAGCTCGGCGTATTCTTTGGAAGTGGTAAAGCCCATGGGCAGCGAAATAGCCGCGCCGAGGATGATAGCCTGCCAGGCCCAGAAGTGGAAACGGCTCAGGGCAGGACTCCAGATGGGCGTCCGCAATACGCGCGGAACAGAATAGTAGAGCCCGGTAAAAAAGCCGTTCCCTACAAATGCGAAAATCACTGCGTTAGTATGCAGTGGCCGGATGCGGCTGAATGTCAGGAACGGCAGATCAAAATTCAGGTTCGGGAAAACCAGCTGCAAAGCGGCCAGCAAGCCCACGAGCATGCCTATGAGTCCGAACAGAATGGTGGCAATGGCGAAGTCCCGGACAATGCGGTTGTCGTATTGAAATTCATCCAACTCAACGGAGGCGAGGCCGGGATGGGGAACGTTTGACATAACTTGGTGGTGATAAATGGTAAAAATCAGTTCAGGTTCTGGGGATTATGGCTTTTCGGAATCGTCGAGCAGGATGCGTATGGAAGGCGTGTAGTCATCGTCGTAATGGCCCTTCCGCACCGACCAGATGAATGCGCCCAGGAATCCCAGCGCCACCAGCAAACTGGCGATGATCAATAGATATAATGCGCTCATGATGAGGATTGGTTAGGTGTTTTTGATAGGTCAAAACTACCGGCGGCGCGGCTGGCAAAGGATGATGATTGCTACGTCCGTTTTATGACATTGGTCAGTTTTTTGAGATATCGCCGCGCTGCGGCATTGCTCGCAAGCGTGGTAAACGCCACAATCGTAATGGAACTGACTGGCATCAGTATGGCGGCGATGACCGGCGAGAGGTGGCCTGTCACTGCAAAGGATAGTCCCAGTATATTGTAGATCAATGAAATAGCGAAGCTCTGGCGAATAATACGCTGACCACTGCGGGCAAGGACAATATATCCCGGCAGCAAGCTGAGCTGGTTGCCCTCCACGATCGCATCACAGGAAGGGGAGAAGTTGTTGATATCGTCCGAAACGGCCAATCCCACATCGCTCTGGCGCAATGCGCCGGCATCATTCAGTCCATCACCTACCATGAGCACATGGCGGCCTTCGCGCTGCAATCCGTGTACGAAATCCAGTTTTTGTTCCGGTTTCTGGTTAAAAAGCAGCAATGCATCTTTCCCGAAGAGGGGGGCGAGCAAATCGCGGTCGGTAGGACGGTCGCCGGAGAGGAGGTAAGTGCGGATACCCGCTTGACGCAATGCGGAAAGGGTTTCGCGCAGTTCGGGCCGGTATTTGCTGCGGATCGTGAAATAACCCTTTACGACCTCGTCGATTGCCACATATACCCGGCTCGACTGGCCGGTACTTTCCTCATTGCTGACCGCTCCAACCCAGCCGGCGGACCCTAGCTTCACCATTCGTGCACCCCATTGTGCGGCCATTCCCTTGCCGCTCGTTTCGGCAAAACCTGTCAGAACGCGCCGGCTGCCAGGAACATCGGCCAAATGCTTCGATATCAGTCTGCTCAATGGGTGGGAAGATTGCCCCACCAGGGTTTTGATCATCACCAGTTCATCCCGTGTCGACGGTTCACCTGTAAAATCGATTTCTGCATCGTCGGGCAGGGTGATGGTACCTGTTTTATCAAAAACTACCGCGTCGGTCCGCGCCAGCCGTTCGATACTATCTGCGTTTTTGGGATAAAAACGGTTACGGCTGAAAACGCTCAGCAGGTTACCGTTTGTAAATGTCGATGAAAGCAGCAATGCGCACGGGCAAGCTACCAGCAGCGTGGTGGTGAATGCGAGGAATGCGGTTTCCGGGTTTTTATTGACAAAAAACCAGAAGGCGAAAGTTACTGCCGCAATGCCCAGCACAACCAGCGAAAAATAGCGGTTAATGCGCGCCGCCAGCGATTTGTTGGCATCGTCTTTCTCGCGGGTAAATGCCTCATTATTCCAAAGTTGCGTCAGGTAGCTTTGTGAAACTTCCCGCAGTACTTCCAGTTCGATAGCCGCCCCTTTTTGCTTGCCTCCGGCATAAATCGTATCTCCTTTCCGTCTTTCGACCGGTTGCGATTCGCCGGAAACGAAGCTGTAATCAACCATCGCCACCGGGCTTTGCAGCACCGCATCGGCCGGGATCAGTTCTTCATTTCTGACCAGCATCCGGTCTCCTTTTTGCAGGTCGGTAATGGGTTTGCGCACTTCGATTCCATCGTTCAGGACGGAAATGGCAATAGGGAAATAGGATTTGTAGTCCCGGTCAAACGAAACGCCGGCGTAAGTTTTGTCCTGGAAATATCGGCCTAAAAGCATAAAAAACACGGCTCCGGCAAATGAATCCAGATACCCGGGGCCGGTTTGCGTGGCGAGCTGGTAAATGCTGATCAGAAAAACGCAGCTCAATGCGAGGGCAATCGGCGCGTCGATGTTCAGATAACGCCCTTTCAGTGCCGACCATGCCGATTTGTAGAAGTCCGCTGCGCAGTAAAACAACACCGGTAAGCTCAATGCGAGGTTAAGGATACCGAAAAGTGTACGAAGATTTTGGTCCGAAGTATTCTGTCCCAAATGGAAGTATTCGGGAAAGCTCAGCATCATAATATTCCCGAATGCAAAGCCTGCGATGCCGATTTTGTAAAGCCGGGTGCGGTTCCATTTGCCGACTTTCTTACCCGACAAGTCATCCATGCTCAGGTAAGGCTCATACCCGATGCGCGTAAGCAGCGCGGCCAGCTCGCTCAGCCGCAATGCAGGCGCGTCGAATGTAATTCTGACCTTTTTCTCGGGAAAGTTCACCACCGAGCTTCGCACCGCGGGATTGAGGCGATAAAGGTGTTCGAGCAGCCAGATACACGAGCTGCAATGCATTTTCGGAAGGTACCAGTACACGGTCGTCAAATGCCCGTCCGTGAACTCGATCATCTTGTCGTGTACTTCGGACTGATCGAGGTGGTCGTACTTACCCTTGTAAAAAGCAGGGTCTGGCGAAATGCCCTGCGCACCTTCGATCGCGTAATACTGACAAAGGTCACTTTCCTTCAAAACACTGTAAACGGTCAGGCAGCCGTCGCAGCAAAAATCGTGGTCGTCGGCGTGCAGGACGTCATCGCGGCATTCTTCGCCGCAATGATAGCAGGCATGCCGTGTATCGGAAATGGCCTCCGGGGCCGTCAATATGCTCATGGTCGTGGTCTGGATTAAACCTTGTCCAAAATTGGAGCATACGATCAGCTGAACGGATGACGGAAAGGCGTGGGAAAAACTGACTTTGGTCAGGAATTGTAAGCTATCCCCTGGTTGAGCTCGAAAGCGTAGCGATAGTTGATCAGCGCTTTTTGTTCCGCATTATCATACCAGCCTGCTTCCTCGTGACTAAGGTTCACAATGTCGTCCGTTCCGAGCTGCCCATATTGCCTGGCTACAAATTCCAGCACTTTCAATTCTGTGTCTGAAAACAGTGCTTTGTCAAACGACGAGGAGGCTCTGATTTCATCGCCATAAGCACCATTCCCAAAATACTGCTCTTCAATGCTGATTTGTCCACGTTGCGAAAGATCCACATACATTTTCTGAAACTGCGCAGGTACTGGTCCGAACTGTATTGCTCTGTATTCCAGTCCGGTAATAGAGTATCCCGTCAGCCGGTAAGCATTGAAATCGGCATAAAATAACAACTTGTTCAATTTCGTCTTGAATAAAGAAATCTTCCTTAATACCTGAAAAAACGCGATAACACTGGCAATTTTGGCAAAATCAGGTTGACGGTAGCCGTTAAGCCGCGATGGGAATACCTTTTCGTCAATAAATTCCATGTTTTGATTCTCAGCGGCCAGCGTTAGCTTTTTAATTTCCTTATCAGTAAGAAAATGCACGCTCGCACTAACCTGCTGGATAAATGTCGCCGGGTTACGGATCGACATAATGAGCCTTCCTATGGCTACGGACGGTACTTCACCTGCTTCATACAAGCGGTATGAATTCGCCCCCAGCCCCAAAATTTCCGACATCTTGCTGGCCGAAATCCCGTAACCCTCCCTGATCCGCTTTATTTCTTCCGGAAACGGGATTCCATACTTTTCACGGTATTGGTTATGCACCTGCACAATACTCAACTCGTCGAGGCGGTCGTCGGAAAAACGTTCGCCGGAATCTTCGCACTCATAATAATGCGTGACGACCTCGAACTCTTCTTTCCTGAATGTCAGGCTCGTCACCTCGTTCCGCACCTGCATTTCCTTTCCTGTAATCGGACTTTTCATAATGTTTGTTTAAATAGATACCGCATCGGCTTCTCGGCAATGTGAAATGAAATGCATAGCACATTCGAATTGGCACGACCCATCGAAATTTTGATATAAAGTTGATGCCCCTGAAAATTCTTCCCGAAAACCCACATGTCGCTGATTTGATAAAGCGTATCTGTCAGTGGCCCTTCGACATAGTCATCGACGATAATCTGTTCAATGATTTGCCGGCGTTTTGCGGGGGAAATTTCGAGGAGCAACATTGTCTGTGCGTTCTTTGGGTTTTTCCTCTCCGTAAACAGGATGTCGAATATCCTTTACTTAACAAAGAAGTCGTCCAGGAAGCGCTGTACTTCGTGGCGGTCGGGCATAGTGTATGTATTGTGTGTTTAATGTTATAGTTGCAAAAATATTACTTTTTTTACTATTTTCAACTATAAAGTTTCATTGTTTATTTATCGGAAACGAAAAAAGCCTTCGGTAAAGAAGGCTCTTTAATGTAATGTTATCCGGCGTTCATCGCTTCAACAGCTGTGGGAGCCCTACCTTGCGTGTGGATGCGGCCGCGGCGTTGATGCCCAGGTTCTTCATGATATCGGATGTCAGGTTAGAGGTGGAGTCGCGGGCGTAGAGGACGACGGGCCAGAGGTCGCCGCCATTGGGGTTGAGGTCCATGCGGAGCAGGAAAGCATAACCTTTCTGCCGACCAGCGAAGATGATGGCCTCATTTACTTTTTGTTTGATAGGGTCAAACTGTTTGGCGTAATAATCACGCAATTGAGCCATGGAATTGGCCTCGAAATCCTCGTAAGACTTTTTCAGGTTTTCGAGCTCGATGGCCTTGTCGCGCAGGATGGCTTGATCGGCTTTGCTGGCGACAAGTTTGTCGAAGGCGTCTGATTTGAGCTTGAATTCCTCGTATTTCCCTTTCAGAATCTTATCATATTGATCGCTCTTGACAACGATCTCTTCATTTAGCTTCTTGAATTCGGGCATATTTTCAAGAATGTGCTGCTGGTCGACGTAGCCGATTTTCTGCTCGGGAGCTTGTGCGAAACTGGCCGCGGTGCAGCACAGTGCCATCAGAAAAAGTACAGATAATGTTCTCATTTCGAAAGGTTTGTTTGAGGTTTGTAATACTTCAATAACGGTTACATATAGATCCTGTTGTCCCAAAAATTGTTAAAATTCTCATCAGCTACCGTCGGTTTTAACCAACGGATCAGCGAACTTGCGGGCTCCAAACCCTTTCTGACAGCCATCGCTTCCGAAAATCCAAATAGCACCGACGAAATTTTGCTTGCCCGTATGCAAACAGGCGACAGTGAGGCTTTTGCCGCACTGTACCGTAAATACTGGCGCAGGCTCTTCGATGCCGCATACCGTCGGCTCCTGTTGCGTGAAGAAAGTGAGGAAATTATCCAGGAGATTTTTGTGGATCTCTGGGCCAAGCGCGAAACGCTGCTGATTTCAGTGTCGCTCGAAGCCTATCTTTTCGGCGCGCTGCGGTACAGCATTTATAATCTGATCCGTTCCCGCAAAATCAGGGAAGCTTATCTCGAACATCTACTGCAAGTGCCGGGCGACGAGAATAACTATATCGAAGATCGCCTGCATTACGAGGAGCTCGCCCGGGCGCTGGAAAGCAGTGTTCAAAACCTGCCGGAGAAATTACGAAAAGTGTATCTGCTCAGCAGGAAGGAACATCTAACCTATAAGGAGATCGCGGAACAAGAACAAATTCCCGTCGATACAGTCGAAAAGCAAATGGGCCGTGCGCTGAAAATCCTGCGTGAAAATTTGAAAGAATTTGCCTGGGCGTGGATCGTGCTGGAAATGTGGGATTTATATCCATAGAAAAAAAACTGCGCTGGCCGTGGCGGTAACCGCGCCGGAATGTTACTATATCAAAAGCGGAGAAGTATATAGACGAATGGACAAAGATCGCTTGCTGTATTTACTGGAAAATGACAAGAGCGGACAAAATTCCCCCGCGGAGGCCGAGGAACTGGAAGCCTGGTACCGCTCGGCGGGGGCGCGTCCGGCACTTACCGATGGGCTGTCTGACGATGGTTTGTCAGCCTTGGAAGATAGAATTTTTGCCCGGATACAGACGGCGAATGCAGAATCTCAGGAATGGATGAAAGAATCGCCGACTGATAAATCCGGCTGGCTTGGCTGGGGTAAAATCGCGGCAGCGGTGCTGTTTCTTATTGTTGCTGGAATCGGCTTGTATATGTTTCAGCAACAAAAAGGCCGCATTACCGAACGCACAGGCTTTGGAGAAACCCGGGTACTGATATTGCCCGACGGTTCGGAAGTGACTTTGAATGGAAACTCGGTGCTTTCGTACGATACCGAATGGCCGGAATTGCGCGAGGTGCGGCTGGAAGGAGAGGGGTACTTCAAGGTGGTTCATACCAAAGATCACCGGAGGTTTCGTGTACGTACGGGAGCTGATTTTAGCCTCGACGTACTGGGTACCCAATTTAACATCAGCAAACGCGAGAGCGGTACACGGATCGTCCTCGACGAGGGGAAAGTCCGTTGCAACCTGGGTGACTCGGAAAGCGACACACTGGTCCTTAGGCCAGGCGAGATGGTTCAGTTTCGTAAAAAACCATCTGATTACAAGCGTGAGCGCGTAGAAAAGGGCCTCTATTCTGCGTGGAAAGACCACAAACTTGTTTTCAAGAATACTTCACTCCGGGAGGTAGCGGGGATATTGCGGGATACGTACGGCCTGGAAACAGAAGCAGCCCGGCCTGAACTACTTGATCGCCAGATTTCCGGCTCCGTTCCGACGGACAATGTCGACCTGCTTTTGCAGGGAATTGCCGAGGCATCAGCCGTGACTATCACGCGCGACGGTGACCAGTTGGTCATTGCACCCAGATCCGAATAAGGGCATGAAACCACGAAGTCAGGAAGGTCATCAGGTCAGGAAAATCATTAGGTCAATAGTCAGGTGTTGTATTTAACAGGTCAGGAAAGTCACTAGGTCAGGAGCTGTGATCGAGTACTGGCAGGTATAACCGCCAAATTTTGCATGA